>NZ_JAUBPI010000084.1:0-27754 GCF_036700645.1 Microcoleus sp. S36b_A4
CTTCTGGCGCTTTATTAATGTATCAACTCTCCCCAGAGTTGTCAAGCGTTTTGCGAAAATATTTTTGACTTTTTTTTAAGCCTATACACACCAAGGGTTTCGGCTATCAAGTCGCTCTCCGACCTCCGCTGGCTGACTCCTCTTTTAACTATGGGGTCTTTTTTTTGGGCAAGATTGGACTTTTGAAGGGACGATCTACCGCGCATGGGTAGAATATCTCTACGTGTAGATGTCCTATATATAGATGTTCGATCGCCCGCTTATGAAAAAACCTGCCGCTCGCCCTAGTGCCTTATTCATTACCTGCGCTTCACTGCTGATCGCTTGCACTCAGACGAACACTCCCCAGACATCGACTACAGTATCTCCAGGTACTTCGCCATCTCCGGCAACTTCGCCACAGGGTTCGGCCGCGGGGAACTCTACCGCTATTCCCGTTGGGGTTGGGGTGGCACAAACTAGCAATGTGGCTTTACTGGGTCAGGAACAGGTGGCTGGCGCGAAAATTGCTGAGAAGTATTTCAACGATAAGGGCGGTGTGGATGGGACGCCGATTAAACTGGTGTTCCAAGATACCGGTGGAGATGAACAGGGGACGATCAATGCCTTCAATACTCTGATCAATCAGGATCAGGTGGTGGGTATTGTGGGCCCGACCCTCTCGCAGCAGGCTTTTAGTGCCGATCCGATCGCCGATCGAGCAAAAGTTCCCGTACTCGGCCCCTCCAATACCGCTAAAGGCATTCCCCAGATTGGCGATTACGTGGCCCGAGTCTCCGCGCCTGTGGCCGTGGTAGCACCTAATGCAGTTAAAGCTGCACTGAAGCAAAATCCCAATATTAAGAAAGTAGCAGTGTTTTTTGCTCAGAATGATGCTTTTAGCAAATCTGAGACTGAAACTTTTCAGACAACGGTTAAAGATATGGGGCTGGAATTGGCAACAGTCCAAAAATTCTTGACTACTGATACAGATTTCCAATCTCAAGCCACTAATGGGATAAATGTCAAGCCGGATTTAATCATTATTTCTGGGTTGGCCGCCGATGGAGGCAATTTAATTAAGCAGTTGCGGGAGTTAGGCTACAAAGGCGTTATCATTGGGGGCAACGGTCTGAATACTTCTAATGTATTTCCTGTTTGCAAGGCTCTTTGCGATGGGGTTTTGATAGCCCAAGCCTACAGCCCGGAATATCAGAATGAGATTAATAAGGCTTTTCGTGATGCTTATCGCGCTCAATTTAAGAAAGAACCGCCTCAGTTTAGCGCTCAAGCTTTTACTGGTGTACAAGTTTTTGTTGAGTCATTAAAGGCAATTAATGCTAAGTCTAAGGTTAGCGAAAAGCCATTGGCAGAGTTGCGTACAAATTTGAATCAGCAGTTGTTGGGTGGCCAGTACGATACGCCTTTGGGGGAAATTTCTTTTACGCCTGAAGGTGAGATTAATCAGAAAGAGTTTTATGTGGCAAAGATAAAAATGGAGGCGGATGGCAATAATGGTAAGTTTGAGTTTTTGAAATGAAGGCACGACACGGATTTTGACACGGATACACAGATGAGTTATTGAGTGTGAGTCTGAAGTCACCCCCCCTGCCCCCCAAGGGGGAAGTCAGAAGTCAGATTAAAAATTGGACGTTGCTGATTCACGGTATGAATCAACTTTTCGCTTGATGTTACAAAACTCACCCTACTTGGCTTCTAGCAATTACGAAATCTTGAATTCATACCTGTATTCGGCAAGGTCAAAAATTGTATGCTATTTGTTTTTGAATGATTTAATGTTGATGCCGAATCTCTAACTGGTGATGGACTTAACTCTGTTTTTGCAACAATTTTTGAATGGTTTGTCGATCGGCAGCGTGTATGCTATTTTTGCCCTGGGATACACGCTGGTCTTTTCTATTTTGGGAATTATTAATTTTGCTCACGGTGCAGTATTTACTTTGGGTGCTTATTTCACCTATGCGCTGATGGGAGGTACTTTCGGTTTTAATGGGTTGTGGGCTAATGCTCGAATTCCCCTGCAGTTGCCTTTTGCTGTGGCGTTAATTTTGGGAAGTGTCATGGCTGGTTTGGTAGGAGTAATTGTTGAACGAATTGCTTTTTTGCCTTTGCGCCGCCGACTCTCTGATCCTCTGCTGACGGTGGTTTCTAGTTTGGGTGTGGCAGTTGCGATCGCCAATATTATCCAATATCTTGTCGGGGCGGAAATTTACACTTTTCCTGCTAACACTTACGGCTATTTGCCCGCTGCCATTAACTTTGGGACTGCGGATAAACCAATTCCGATTCGTACTGTTCAAATAGTAATTTTTGCGGTATCTGTAGCTATTGTAGCTGTCTTAACTTACTTAATAAATTTTACTAAATTTGGCAAAGCAATGCAGGCTGTGGCTGAAGATGCTACTACTTCTAGTCTGTTGGGTATTGATACTGATAGATACATTGTTTTGACGTTTTTTGTGAGCAGTTTTCTGGCTGGTTTGGCGGGGAGTTTGGTGGGTTCTAGTGTTAGTATTGCTGGGCCGTATTTTGGTATTGCTTTTGGTTTGAAGGGTTTGGCGGTGATTGTGCTGGGTGGGCTGGGGAGTATTCCTGGGGCGGTTTTGGGTGGGTTTATCATTGGTTTGGTGGAGGCTTTTGTGCCGGGAGATTTTTCGGCTTATAAGGATGCTGTTGCTTTTGCCATATTGTTTATTATGCTATTAGTTAGACCGCAGGGTTTGTTTGGACGGCGTTTGATTCAAAAAGTGTAAAATAGATAATTAGGTGATTAAAATTGGGGCAACCACGGGGGGACTGCCCCTACAGAAACTAATTATATCGGAATGATTTAACCGCAGAGGACGCAGAGAACGCAGAGAACGCAGAGAAAGAGAAGAGAGAAATGAATGATTATGATGGGACTGAATTTGAGATGAAGTTGGTATTTAAGTATGTTTCTTATTTAAAATAAAATCATGGCTGCATTTTTTACTACTTATGGGTTTCTGATTGTCTCGATGTTGTTGGGTGCAATGTTGGGAATGTCGCTATATTTGCCTCTAATGACTGGTCAGTTGTCTCTCGCTAGCCCTGGTTTTTATGCGTTGGGTGGGTATATTGCGGCGATTTTGTCTACGACGGTGTTTAAGCCGACAGGGGGTTTATTTCCACTGCCATTGTTGTTATTGGAGATGATAATTGCAGGGGCTGTTTCGGGGTTGCTGGGGATTGTGGTGGGAATTCCGGCGCTGCGGTTAAGCGGGATTTATTTGGCGATCGCAACTATTGCTTTTGTGGAAATTTTGCGGGTTTTATCGCTGAATCTGGACATCACTGGCGGGGCTGTGGGCATTTTTGGGATTCCGCAACCGTTTGCGACGCCGATCGAGTATTTGTGGATTGTACTACCTTTACTGTTGGTAAGTATGGCAATTGTCTATCGGCTGGAACGGATTCGGGTGGGGCGGGCTTTTGCCGCGATCCGCGCTGATGAGTTGGCGGCTGATGCGATCGGCATTAACCCAACTTTTTATAAGGTTTTGGCTTTCACGTTAGGTGCTGTTTTAGCTGGGGTTGTGGGTGCAGTTAGCGCTCATTTCCTGAATACTTGGAACGCCCGTCAAGGTACTTTTGATGCTAGTATTATTTACTTGACTTCTGTGTTGATTGGTGGTAGCCGAACGTTTCTGGGAGCAGTTTTGGGTGGGATGGTGTTTACTGCTTTGCCGGAGGTTTTGAGGGGAATGGCGACTATTCAGGGATTGCCGCTTTGGTTGGCACAATTTCTGCGGGATGGACGGTTAATTATTTTTGGGTTGCTAATTGTTTTGGGGACGATATTTTTTCCGCAAGGTTTGGTGACGCCGGAGTTGTTGAAGAGGTGGAGGAAGGGCGATCGTACTTCTGTTTAAAATTCATAAATCATCTGGAGTTAGGGAAAAAATCCCGCGCCATAAAACTTTTTATACAAAATTATTAGTCAATAAAGACAAAAATCCTTACTAAAAACGCTTTTGATTGCGGGTAATTAAACAAACATGGTATTCTGCCAAATCTTAATAGTTTTGTCACTGCTGCCGCTAGCCATAAACTCTCCTTCCGGGCTAAAATTAACAGAATAGACCGAGTTATTATGACCCGCAATATTACAAATTTCTTGACCGTCTTTCACTCGCCAAATCTTCAGAGTTTGATTGCTGCTGCTAGCCAGAATCTCGCCATCGGGACTAAAAGCAATAGAATCAACATACCAAGAATGTCCTGTGATCGTTAAAACTTCTTGCCAATCTTTGACCCACCAAATTTTAATGGTATTGTCATGGCTGCCGCTAGCCAAAAACTCTCCATTTGGACTGAAAGCTATGCAGCGAACGGAGTCTGTATGACCTGTAAGTGTGCGAATTAGCTTCCCATCTTTAACTCGCCAAATTTTGACGGTTCTGTCCCAACTGCAACTAGCAATAGTTTCGCCATCAGGGCTAAAAGCAACAAAATAAACTAAATTAGTGTGACCCACAAGGGTGCGAACTTCTTGCCCGTCTTTGACGCGCCAAATCTTGATTGTTTTGTCCCAACTGCTGCTAGCAATCAGAGTTCCATCTGGACTGAAAGCTGCGCCGTAAACTGAGTTACTGTGACCAATCAGGGTGCGGATTCCTTGTCCATCTTTCATCCGCCAAAGTTTTACTGTTTTGTCTTGGCTGCTACTGGCTAGCATTAGTCCGTCCGGGCTGAAAGCTACTGTATAAACTGAGTTAGCGTGTCCTGTGAGGGTGACAATTTCTTGCCCGTCTTCAACTCCCCACAGCTTGATTGTTTTGTCATCGCTGCCGCTGGCTACAACTTCTCCGTTGGGGCTAAAAGCCACAGAGTAAATTAAGTTTTTATGACCTGTGAGGGTGTGAATACATTGCCAGTTATAGGTTTGCTGTTGGGACTGGGCAGGTGTTGGGGCGGGTTTGACTGGCTTGGTAATTGTTTGAGGAATTGCTAGATCGATCGCAAATTGGGGATTAACTTCTTTTAATACTTCAACAGCCGTTTGATAGCGGCGGTTAGTAGCATTTTCAATCATTTTGTCTAAAATTTTCCCTAGTTGTTCACTTACCGGGTTGTTAGCCAAATACTGTCGCCATATCCAGGTATCTTCACCAGGATCGAACAGGTCAAAAGGGGAAACTTGAGTTAGCAAATACAAACAAGTTACGCCTAAACTGTACAAATCGCTGGTAAAAAATGCTTTCCCTCTAGCTTGTTCGGGGGCAATGTATTCGGGGCTGCCGATGCTGGTTCCTGTTTTGAGTAATGCTGTACCTGTAGCAATTTTGGCGGCGCCAAAGTCTACTAGAACTAATTGTTTGTCGGCGCGGCGGATGATGTTTCCGGGTTTGATGTCTCGGTGAATAACGTTGTGGGAATGGATGAAGTGAAGGACGGGTAATAAGCTATTGAGTAAGTCTTGAATTTGATTTTCTGTAAATCTGCCTTCTGTTTCTAAAATTTGTGCTAAATTTTGCCCGTCGATAAATTCTTGGACTACATATTGTCTGCTGTCTTGGATGGAATAGGCTAATAGTTCGGGAATTTGGGGGTGTTTGCCCAATTCGTCTAATCGCATTGCTTCTTGTTCAAAAAGTTCGGCTGCTTTTTTGCTGTTGCGATTGCTTGCGGAGGGGATGAGTTGGGTTTCTGGGGGTAAAAATTGTTTGATGACGCAGCGAGGTTTTGAGGGTTTATCTTCGTCAACGGCGAGGAATGTTCTACCAAAACCGCCTTGTCCGATCGCCTTTATAGCCCGGTAGCGATCGCGCAGCAGCAGTTTTGAACGGCAATTTCGACAAATTTTAGCGGCAGGAGGGTTTTGTGGCTTGGAACAGTTGGGATTTAGGCAGTAACTCATTCGATTTTAGATTTTGGATTTTAGATTTTGGATTTTAACTTTTTGAATATTTCCACAGCGCAGTAAATATTATACCTCTTGCACAAGTCACACTCCTATCGACTTGTAGGGTGCGTCAGACGAATTTCTAGGATGATTATCTAGGATGTATGTTCTGACGCACCTTACTATATATGCCAGTTGCGTCAGTTCTGTTTTAGAAGTTCCACATAACGGGGTTATCGTCTAAATGATCGGTGACTGTTCGCCCGATCGCATCAATCTCTTTTAATTCCTCTTCACTCAATTTTACCTCAGCAGCTTTAGCATTTTCGGCTGCTTGTTCCCCGTCGCGCGCGCCGACAATTGCATTTGTTTGTGGCTGGGAAATCAACCAAGCTAAAGCTAAGTTGCCCAAGCTTATCTGGTGGCGATCGGCAATTGGCCTGAGTTGACTTAATGCTGTTTGCACTCGGTCGTAATTTTCTTTGATGAACAGCTTATTTTTGGCGCGGTGGTCGCCTTCTTCAAACTTGTGTTCTGGCCCGAATTTACCTGTCAATATTCCTTGAGCTAGAGATGAATAGGCAATGATTGAGATATGATTGTCCACACAATAGGACATAGCATCTTTTTCTACCCAGCGCCAAAACAGAGAATATGGCGGTTGCAAGCTGTCGATGCGTCCGTATTGGGCGGCTTCTTCTATTTGGGCGCGGGAAAAGTTTGAAACGCCGATCGCGCGAATTTTTCCCTGTTCTTTTAACTTGTTCAGGGCGTCCATTGTGTCTGCAATTGGCACTAATTCGGAATTCCAAGTGCCAGCGGGCAAGTGGATTTGTAAAGGTCGATATAATCGGTGTTGAGGTTTTTTAGCGATCGATCGCAGGCTTCGATTACCAACTCGGGTTTCAGGTGGTTGGCGAAAACTTTGCTAGCATAAACTACTTGCGATCGCACATCTGAAAGCGCTTGACCGATAATTTGTTCCGAATGCCCTTCTCCATAAACCTCAGCCGTATCAAAGGTGGTAATACCTGCCTCAAAAGCGGCGCGCATTGCTTTGACAGTTTCAGCATCCTCAATTCCCACCCACATCCGCTTCCCAGCTTGCCAAGTCCCCATAATTATCGGGGTAATCTGAATTTGTGATGTTCCCAATTGTCGCTTTTGCATACCCTAAGTCCTCATTTATATTTTTAGTATTCACCCTCAAGCTCTCTAATCTTAACAGAAAAAAGTTGGGTAGTCATGCACAGTAATTCTATCATTTATTTTGCAATAAAGTGTGATGTACAAAGTTAAAAACTAAAAATGGGATAATCTCACTTTTGCACCTAAAGATCGCGAATTAAATAACTTACAATTTTAATTGTTATTGTGGGATGGGCGTCCCACTTTCAAGAGTGGAAGTTATTTAATTCTCAATCCTAAGCTAGAAATTGGAGCTAGGAGTCAGGAGCCAGTAGGAAACAAGTCAAAAGCAAGAAGGAAGAAGCCAGACAAAGTGTTTTTAGAATATGAAGTTTTCCCATTATGGTAGTCTAAAACTACCTTGTAAAGCAATAACTTAATCTTCTAAAATCACTTCTGCATTTTGTGTTGCTTGAGAACTTTAGCGGGACTGATAAATGAAATGCCCTGAGAAGAAGAGGTACTAATCATGACAGCTTCAATGACAGGATCATAAACCGTTTTTTCTGCAACCCACTCCACAATAAAGTTTGCACCTGAGCCTCCACTTGTATCATCTGCTGCAATAAAAAAGTCTGTGGAAGCAAGCGGCTTGAGTTCTACTGGACTCTTAATGTCCTGCCTAATCAATTTCCCATCATTATCGTAGTAACGCACCGAAGTGATAATAATTGAATTTGTCAGATCCGTATTGCGGATACTGAGCGTCGCTGACAAATTCATAACATTATCCTGGCTATTGTAGTGATAAATATGTGAGTAAATAGGGACATATACGGTTTGTCCCATCACAACTTTTGTTTGATCTAACGGGACTGCTCTCAGTGAGGTTTCACGTTTTGTATCAGGTTGTTGTCTTGGTGAGGTAGTTTGGTCTGAACAAGAACTCAGGACGATCGCCCCTAGCGCCCAACCAACCCAGAAATCATGTTTCAACTTCATCGGCATTCATCCAAATACACCACATACATTGCAGTTACGTATAAAGCAGAAAGCAGAGTGCACCTTCTCTCTCGTTTGAGGCGGCTTAGTGATAAGGTTTGAGTGGCAGTTCAACCTGGAAAGTTGAGCCTTTGCCCACTGCACTTGTCACCTGTATTTGTCCGCTGTGTGCCTTGACAATTTGTTCGACGATCGCTAACCCCAGCCCAAAGCCTCCACTCTCCTGCGAGCGATCAGTGTCTACTCGATAGAAGCGATCGAAAATATAGGGTAAGTCCGCTTCTGGAATACCGATTCCCGTATCGATTATCTGAATAACTGCCAAATTGGAATGAAGAACTAGGCGTATCTGTATAGTTCCGCCAACGGGAGTATATTTACAGGCATTGTAAAGCAAGTTTTCGACTACTTGCCGTAGCAAATCAGGATCAGCCAATAATTCAATCCGTTGTTCCGGTGATTCGCAGGTTAGTTTGATATTTTGGACTTCTGCAAGTGCGAGAAACTGGGTTGCTAAATTGCTGAGGAACTCGTTGAGATTGATTAACCTGAGCGATTCCGGCGCAAGTTGCCCCTGATGACGAGCCAACAGCAGTAAATTATTCACGAGCGCTCCCATTGATTTTGCGCTATCTACAATGTTTTCTAAGGGAGGATGGTAACGTGAATCATCACCCGCGATCAGCAACCCAAGCTGGGCATTAGTGAGAATGGCAGACAGGGGCGATCGCAACTCGTGAGAGGCATCGGCTGTAAAGCGCTGAAGCTGCTGATAGGCTTGCCGAATCGGTTGCATCGCCAGCCCGCTGAGAAACCAACCTGTGAGGGCAATTAAGCCCAGTGTCAGCGGGACAGCGAGAGTTAGCACAATCTGAAGCTCAGTGAGCCTGTTTTGAGTTTCTGTCAAAGGAGTTGCAACCTGAAGATAACCGAGTACCCCAGTTCTACCTTCAACGGGTAATGTCACCTGACGCAGCCAGATTCCTGTTCCCAAAAGTGGATCGGTCGATCGAACTGTGAGATAACCAAAGGGCGTATTTAACTGCTCTGGGGAAGGAGTCCCAAAAAAACGAACGAGCCGCCTTTGTGCGTTATACCAGCGTACATAAATCAGATCTTCTGCAAGGGGATGAGAACCACTGCCTAACAAAGGGACATGACTCAGATCGACCTGGTTTTGGTTTTTGCGAACTTCATAATGTACGCTGGCAGCCATGACTCTAGTTTTGTCATACAGCAGTCGGTCAAGGGCTTCTAGTTTATCTTTTACCTCAATCTGATAAATCACCCCTGCAAACAGCACGAGAATGCTTCCCATGGAGAGGGTGAACCAACGAGCCAGATTGCGACGACTTTGATTAAACACGACTTGCCTTCACGATCGTTACTTTTCAGGGGAAGTGAGGCGATAACCCATACCGTAAATGCTCTCAATCCAGTCTGCCGATCCTACAGCCTGCAAGCGTTGGCGGAGTTTGCGAATTAGAACCGTAATTGCATTGCTCTCTGGTTCAGTCCCCCATTCCCACACAGCTTGTTCAATCTGATTCCGAGTCAAAACCTGTCGAGGATGACGCATAAAATACTCCAACAACTGAAACTCGCGACTGGAGAGGGAAACAGTTGCACCTTGTCGCTCAACAGTCAGAGTATCGAGGTGGAGTTGTAGATCCTCAAGGCTGAGCGTATCTCCTTGCCAAAGGGGCGATCGTCGTCTTAATGCCCGCACTCGTGCCATAAATTCAACCAAATCGATCGGTTTCACCAGGTAATCATCTGCACCTGCGTCTAAGCCGGTCACTTTTTCTGGCGTGGTATCTCTTGCCGTGATCATCAAAATCGGCGCTGTTTTCCCTGCTGCTCGATATTGACGACAGAGATTTACCCCACTGATATGTGGCAACATCCAGTCCAAAATCAACAAATCATATTCTTTTTCTGATAACAGCCACTGTGCCGTCTGTCCATCTTTTACCCCATCCACGCTATGTCCTGCTTGAGACAGCACTGTTTGAAGTGGCATCAGTTGCTTTGGATCGTCCTCCACCAGCAAAACTCTCATATCTCGGCTCGCCTCCTTCGCAGCTTGCAGTTTTAAGAATTATTAGAGTTTGAGGCGATTCGCGCATCTTCTTTAAGCTAGATTTTAGGAGATATCCAGTTGTATTAAAGTGCCAATATAGCAATCCTAAATGATTCAGATAAATTTGTAGGGGTAGTGCTAAGAGTGCCTACCCCCTATCTATCGGGCAACCACGGGAGGATTGCCCCTACAATAATTATGCACATGATTTAGGATTGCTATAGATAGTAAGAGCCTCAGAATCAATGGGAAAGAATAGCGGATGATTAGACGTTGGCTGCAAGTCTCAGGCGCAGAGTTTTGGTTGCCATTGCCGTTTGTGGCGATCTCGTTTTGGGTTGGTTCCAGTTTCCTAATGGCTCAAGAATTACAACAACCCCAGATAGTAAAGAATAAACTTCAGGCAGATACCCAGCTTAAAGCAACGGTGTCTGTCAATATATTGCTGATCAACGCGGTGATTAACCGAAAACAAGGAACCACCCAGGTTGCGGTAGAAACAGCAGAACCCATTTTGAAGCGATTGGAATTAGAATTGCCCATGACTGACGCAACCCAGATAGAGGCAGCCATCGCGCAAGAACTACAGTTATCACGTCAAAATGTTCGCCAGTTAGTCCGTTACGAAATCGTTGAATAAGTTTATTGTTTCAATATTGCGATCGCATCCAGTAGACCTCTTGCAAAAATCCTTTTTATCAATTGATGGGACAGGCAAGATGCCCATCCCACAAGAGTTATTTTTTTTGTGGGATGGGCATCTTGCCCGTCCCATTTATTTTTGCGATCGCATTCTGTCAAATAACGCTGGCAAATCCATAAGTTTTCTCGCTGGGAGCGAGCAATTCCTCAAGCGGCAAGAAGCGTCCAATACTCTTGCCGCTTGAGGATTAATAACTACTGAGTGACGATTTCGTTATTGATTGAAACATTCGCTGCTGTTTGCCGAGCAATTTGTTCTGCCAATGCTTTTTGTTCTGCCGTTTGAACGCGCCCTGTTAACACAATCGAATTATCCCGATCGTCTGCTTCCAAATCGAATTGCTTGAGGGTGCCATCGGAGTCTAAAGCCTCTTCTACGCGATCGGCAATATCGTCAATGTCTTGATTCTGAGGCGTCTGTGCGGTCGTGGTTGCAGGCGCTGGAGTGGTTGGAACAGTCGTATTTCCAGTGGCAGTTGTGGGAGCAGAAGTAGATGGAACAGTTGTCTGCGAAGTATTAGGGGAGGTGCAAGCACCTAAACCCAAAATTGCAACAGTGCTGACGCTGATTCCTTGCACCAATAGCTTTAATAATTGCATATTCTTTGTTTGTTTTGTTTGTTGTGAAACGCAATTTTGCCGATAAAACTCAGGATGAAGTCTTTGAGCATTTCAACTTAACCAGTGAATGTAAAAGAGTTCATCTATCAAAAGTAATGTTTTTGAGAAGCCTATTAATAAAAGGCAACAATAAATCAAATCCAGTGAACTAAGGTTGGCAAATCTATAAGTTATCTTAATCGGTTCTCTGCCTAAGTATAGGGAGCAAATGTGATCCAAATGTGAGTAACAGAAATTAGTCGCTCACTTTTCCCTCACTTTCATCAATGACGCTAGAAATAAGACGAAATAATAAATAAGCAGTTGGCTTGACCAGAAACGTTATGACTGCAACCAATGTAGAAAAATTAGTAGAACACTCTTGGCATCACCTCTCTGTCGAGAAAGTGGCTCGGATTTTAGAGACTGATCTGGAAATAGGTCTATCTTCTGAGGTGTCAGCCGAACGGCGCGAGATCCTCGGCCCCAATCAACTAACGGCTCAGAAGCAGCAAAGTGCCTGGTTGCGATTTTTTCAGCAACTGAATCAGCCGCTAATCTACATTTTGTTAGCTGCTGGGATAGTAACAGCATTTCTGAAAGAGTGGATTGATTCAGGGGTAATTTTTGGGGTTGCTCTGACGAATGCCACCATTGGTTTCGTTCAAGAGTCAAAGGCAGAGAATGCGATCGCCGCTTTAGCAAAATCTGTTGCAACTGAGGCAACCATTCTCCGCCACGGTCAAAAGCAAGTGGTTTCATCCAGTGAACTGGTTCCTGGCGATCTCGTCTTGCTGTCTTCTGGGGATAAAGTGTCTGCGGATCTGCGACTGATCGAAGTCCGTGACTTACAGGTTGATGAATCAGCGTTAACGGGAGAATCTGTCCCGGTTCAGAAGCAATCCCAGGCGCTAGAGGCAGACGCTGCACTGGCAGATCGCACGAACATGGCCTATACCGGCAGCCTGGTAACGTTTGGACAGGGACGCGGACTCGTCGTCAGCATCGGTGACATGACCGAGACGGGACACATTTCCCAACTCATGCAGCAAAGTACCACACTGGAAACCCCACTGAGTCGCAAAATTGACAAATTTAGCAAAACCTTGCTCTATGTCATTTTAGCTTTGGCTGCCTTCACCTTTGCAGCAGGCATTGCCCAGAGATTTTCTTGGGTTGAGGTGTTCAAGGCATCTGTGGCGCTTGCCGTCAGCGCAATTCCTGAAGGTTTACCCGCGATTTTAACGGTGACACTGGCGATCGGGGTTTCCCGGATGGCAAAGCAGCACGCCATTATTCGCAAACTTCCGGCAATTGAGACGCTGGGGAGCACCACCGTGATTTGTTCTGACAAAACCGGAACCTTGACTGAGAATCAAATGACAGTTCAAGAGATTGATGCCGGTGGAAAGCGATATCGGGTTAGCGGTGGAGGATATGCACCAGACGGGGAAATTTCTGTAAATGGACATTCCGTTGACCTGGCGATCGCACCTGCCTTATATGAATGCCTGCAAGCAGGACTGTTGTGCAACGATTCGCATCTAGAAGTGCAGGATGGAAACTGGACTGTAGTCGGTAGTCCAACCGAAGGGGCGCTGGTTGCGGTAGCCCAAAAAGCGGGGTTAATTACTGAGAAACTGGAGGAAGCGTTTTCCCGGCTCGATACACTGCCGTTTGAATCTCAGTTTCAATACATGGCAACCTTACATGACGATCGCCCAGAACGGTTGATTTATGTCAAGGGTTCGATTGAGGCAATTCTCAAACGGTGTCGCCAGATGCTCGATGAACAGGGAGAGGCGAGATCCCTCAACCCCGCGCCGATCGAGCAAACCGTGGACAGAATGGCAAAAAAAGGGTTACGAGTTCTGGCACTTGCTAAGAAAGTTGTACCCGCTTCTCAATCTTCAATTGACCATTCTGATATTGAGCAAGGGTTAACTTTTCTGGGGTTGCAAGGCATGATCGACCCGCCTCGCCCCGAAGCCATTCAAGCGATTCAAGCCTGTCGATCTGCAGGAATTCAGGTCAAGATGATTACGGGCGATCATGCCAAAACAGCAGCAGCGATCGCGCACCAAATGGGACTAAATCAAACCCAAGAGGCTCCCGTTTTTACCGGTCAAGAACTCGCTCAAATGAACCAGCAGCAATTCGCCAATGCTGTTGAACAAAGCTGCGTGTTTGCTCGTGTCGCACCAGAGCAAAAGCTCCGCATTGTCGAAGCACTTCAGTCTAAGGGCGAGATTGTGGCGATGACTGGAGATGGAGTTAACGATGCTCCCGCCCTGAAGCAAGCTGACATTGGGATAGCGATGGGTATTACAGGCACCGAAGTTACAAAAGAAGCAGCGGATATGCTGTTGACAAACGACAACTTTGCTTCGATCGAGAAAGCAGTTGAGGAAGGACGCACGGTTTATAAGAATCTGCTGCGGGCGATCGCCTTCATCCTGCCCGTGAATGGTGGAGAGTCCATGACCATCTTGATTGCCGTACTTCTGGCAACCCCACTACCCATTTTACCAGTACAAATTCTCTGGCTGAATATGGTCAGTTCAGTTGCATTGAGCTTACCGTTGGCATTTGAGCCGCCCTCTCCCAATGTCATGCAACAGCCACCTCGACCTGCCAATGAACCGCTTCTGTCTCGTAGGCTGACCGCTCGGATTCTGACAGTTTCGGTATTTAACTGGATTGTGATCTTTGGGATGTTTGAATGGATCGTCCAAACCACAGGTAATGAAGCTCTAGCCCGGACGATGGCAATTCAAGCATTGGTGGCGGCCGAAGCTTTTTACCTATTAAGCATCAGTCGCTTCGTTCCGGCGATCGTCGCCAAACTACGCGGTAAAGATGAATCAGTTGGCTATGCGGTAGCGATCGGCATTGGGGCTATTTTCATTCTCCAATTCCTGTTTAGCCAATGGGGCATTATGAATCAGTTATTCGACACAGAAGCTTTGGATCTAATCCAAGGCTTAATTTGTATCGGATTCGGACTGCCAATGATTCCTTTGTCAGCTTTGCTAAAGCGTTTTGCACCTCTGAACTAAGTGGTTTTTGTGATACGGCTATTTGCCAGCAACTTTACACACTATTTACCAAATTTGTAGCGTTGAATATTAAATATTTCTCATGAATTACCAAAACCTCAAACGTGCTAGCGGTCTATTTACTAATCATCGAAACGCAGAGCAGGCGCTAGTTGAGCTAAAAAGCCGGGGCTTCCCCATGCACAAGATTTCAGTGATTGCTAAACCTTCTGACCATGATGATTTGGACTCTTTGGGAGTGCAGCAAATTTTAATCACAAGAGCAACAGGTGCACAAGTAGGCGCGATCTTAGGCAGCATAGGACTAGGTTCATTAGCGTTAATTGTTGGACTCAGCAGCCTGCTAATTCCCGGTATTGGTCAGGCATTAGCGCTGGAAAGCCTTTTAGCAACTTTCGTTGGAAGTGGGATTGCTGCAACTGCTGGCGGTCTATATGGCGCACTTCAAGGATGGTTGGTGCCAGAAGAACAAGCAAGAATTTACAACGGCAGATTTAACCAGGGAGATTATTTGATCGTCATGGAGGCAAGAGAAAATGAGATCGTGATTGCTGAACCTGTCCTTAAACGTTGGGAGATTCTGACGTGGCGTGTCTGTGATGCTACCTAAATTCAAGGTCAGAAAGGAGGATTACCTTCGAGGAATTTAGTCCCGCGAAATAGAACGTCTAAAACCACTTAAAAATTTGACGGTCGATGATTTTGGGCGATCGCTCTCTTACTCCTGACATACGGATCGACAAGTTCCACCACCCGCCGATTCGGCAACCGCGATCGGGTCGGCAACACTTCAGAAGAGACTGTTAAAAAAAATTAAAAACCAGCACAATTAAGAGCAATTAGCATCCTGTAAGGGTTGGGAAATCATCCATATCTACCAAAAAAATTGCACTTTAAAAACGATCAGATCGCCGAGGCCACCCATAAATCTCGTTTCAGCTTCTTCAGCATTCATCCAAATACACCACATAAATTGCAGTTACGCCTACAACAGAGTGAACCGTCTCCTGTAGACTAAAACGGTAGTTAATCTGTTAATTTCTTTGAGGAAAACGAGTTTATGGGAGGAGTATCGGTGATAGAGTCGATTGTAGCGCAACAAACTCCCTTGGGCAGCGAGCCTGCTACAAATAGCCAAACGGCAGGAGTCATTCCTGAATTGGTCATCATCTTGATCATTCTCCTGCTGATTGCCACTGTTGTGGCACTCGTAACTCAACGGTTGCGAATTCCCTATGTAACGGGCTTAGTGTTAGCAGGCTTGCCGATTACGGAGGTTTTGTCGCGTCGAATTGGTTTAGACCCATCTTTAGTATTAAATCTTTTTCTACCCATTCTTATTTTTGAAGCATCTATCAATACGGATATCAGCCGTCTCCGCAGTACCTTTAAGCCGATCGCGCTGCTGGCGGGTCCAGGCTCGATCTTTTCCTCAGCAATTATCGCTATTCTGGTTAAATTTGGGCTAGGACTAGACTGGATTCCGGCGTTACTGATCGGAGTCATTCTAGCAAACACTGATACCGTCTCGATGATCGCGGTTTTTAAGGAGATCCGTGTGCCTTCTCGATTGTCCACCATTGTTGAGGGAGAAACTCTGTTCAATGATGCGGCTGCTCTAATTTCATTTAATTTGCTTTTGGTAATTTATGCGACAGGCTCTCTCACCCCTATACAAGGCTTGAAGGAGCTGCTCGTGGTTGCTTTAGGTGGGGCAGTGGTCGGGGGTGTTTTAGGTTATTTGAGCGTGCCGATATTTGTTCGCTTAAACGATCCGTTGAGTAGCCTTTTGCTAACCGTCGCTCTAGCATTGGGAACCTTCCAAATCGGACAATTTTTAGGCGTATCGGGCGCAGTGGCGGTGGTCATCACCGGACTTGTTTTTGGCAACATTGGGCTGCCTCGCAGTTCGTCTGCCTCGGATCGGATTACCTTGCTGAGTTTCTGGGAATACGCTGGTTTTGGCGTCAATACGTTTATTTTCCTGCTGATTGGGATTGAAATTAACCCGCTAACGCTGTGGAGAATTTTGCCATCCATTTTATTCGTCATTCTGGCCTATCAACTGGGACGAATTCTCTCGGTCTATTTGTTCTTAGCGGGGCTGCGCTGGTTCGATCGCCCCATTCCGCTACGCTGGCAGCACATTTTGGTTTTAGGGAATATTAAAGGGTCTCTATCAATGGCCTTAGCTGTTGCCATTCCCTTGACCCTACCAGGACGGGATAACATCATTGCCCTGGTGTTCGGTGCAGTTTTATTCTCCTTGGTCGGACAGGGATTAAGTTTACCGTGGATGGTAAAACGACTAAAAATTAGCCGTGTTTCTGATATAATGCAGGAAACTGGGCAGTTACAGATTCAGTTGATCGCTTCCAAAGCGGCTCAAGATGAGCTAGATAGTTTGCTGAAATCTGGCGTGTTGCCCAAGGCAGTTTACGAGGAGTTATGGGCATCGTATCAAGCACGAATAGCACAGTCTGAGCGAGTGCTGCGCGATCTCTACAATCAACATCGAGCAGGGCAACTAGAGGGCGATCGCAGCGGGCTAGATACGATTCGACGGCGATTGCTTTTAGCAGAAAAAGGAGCCGTTAGCGATGCCCTCCGCAAGCGAATTGTCCCAGAGGATCTGGTTCATCCTTACATCAAAGATTTGGATGAGAAACTTCTAACGTTGGCAGATGACTAGCCCGAATGCCGAGGTAATCAATCATCTGGTGAACTAGCTCTGGACGGGTGACGACCAAGATAGTAGAGCCTGCTTCAAGAACTGTATTGCCGTTCGGAATCTCCAGATTGGCGCAGGCATGGCATTGATAACCAATAATCAGCGAACCTGTTGGAAAACGAGGGTCTTGAGCAATTTGAGCAACAGTGCGACCTGCCACCTTGCAATCGCCTGGAACTGGCAGCTTTAGTACCTCGACTTGCCCGTGTTCAAAGTGCATCATAGACTCGATTTGGGGGTATTCAATCGCATTCGCCATTGATGCAACTGCCAAATCAATAGTGCTGATGATGTGACTGGCTCCGGCAAGTCGATAGGCTTCCATGAATTCGCGATCGCGCATTCGCACCACAATATGGGAAATGCCATAGCTTCTGGATAGGGTGATCAGCGCTAAATTCAGTGCATCGTCCCTGAGTGCAGCAACGACGGCGTTTGCTTGTTTAATTCCGGCTTCCAGAAGCACCGTTGTGCTCACGGCACTGCCTTCAAATGCCATCACTCCGATTTTTTCTCGAGCAAAGCGACAGGCCAGCGGGTCGGCATCGATGATTGCAACCGTATGACCGACTTTTAATAACTGCTGGGCTAAACCTAGCCCCATCATTCCTGCTCCACCAATTAATACGTACATGACTATTTGTCACCCCAAAAATTAACTTTACAGAGCGATCGCTATTAGCGATCTTGTGTTGGGTTTCTATCAGTTTAATCGGCTTGTGGGGTGGCTTATACCGGGCTTACTTATTACCTGTTCCACAGTTAATTTAATCTGTTTTTGGGGTAGGCATTGCTAGCCTGCCCCTCAAGGGATGTTCCTCAGTTAAGTGCGTAGCGGGAACGCTACATAATCTTAGGCACTTTAAAAAACTCCCCATCGCGATCGGGAGCTCCCTCCAAAATACTTTCTCCCTTAGCAAAAGGTTGCAAATCGTCTGATCGCATTACATTACTAACATCGATCGCCCGCGTTGTCGGCTGCACCTTACTTGTATCTAGTTCACTCAATTGCTCGAAATAATCCAAAATACCGTTAAGTTGACCAGTAAACTGCTCTTCTTCTTCCGGCGTTAATTCCAATCTCGCTAAATTCGCGACTTTCCGAACTTCTTCTCTGTCTATCATAAAAATTGGGAATGGGGAATTGGGAATGGGAAATTGGGAATGGGGAATTGGGAATTGGGCATAGGGAATTGGTTATTTGTTATTAGAGAAACGACTAACTACCAACTATTAACCACTAACTATGCCCCATGCCCATCCTAGTTAAAAATACACATCAATTTGCGATCGACCTGTCGTCTTCAGCCAATTTTGTACCTCAATGTAATTGTTCGGGGCCAAGCGAATAGCCTCCTTCCAATAATCTGCAGCTTTATCAAACAGCCCTTCCGCCCCTTCAATATTGCCAGCTTCCTTTTCCTTTTCCCCTTGATAGTGGTAAATTACAGCAATATTATTTAGTGCTTGTGGCATTCTCGGATTTAGATCCAAAGCCTCGCTGTAATATTCCAAAGCTTTATCGTGTTCGCCGTTGCTAGTATGGATCAGCCCCATATTGTACAAGACATAACTGCGATCGTAAGGATCTTCCTCCAGCTTCAGCGCTTCATGATAATTGTCCAGCGCTTCAGCATATTCGCCATCTGCTTGAGCTGACATACCATCCCGGTAATAAGCAAAAGCTTCCTTCGCCTGCTTTTTGGCTGGCATAATCTTGAGGATGATATCAGCCATTACCGTGAAACTTTTGTCAATAAAGTTATCGTTGCGTTGAGTTCTTGGCATATGCGATTCTTTGGTTAGTGGCTAATCCGAAAAATTAGCCTGTAAAGTTTTCCTATTAATAATTGCGCCACTGTTGTAGTGGGCCGTTGTGTTGAGAGCGCTAAAAGGTTTAGTCGATCGCAAGTGCGAACCTTAAAACACGCCCTTGGGTTTAACACCCGCGCAAGCTCTATCTATTTTATATAAGTCTTGCAAGACTGGCAAAAAAACTAGATTTCTTTAACATATCTCTGGCACTCTACACAAAACTTACAAAAACCCGCGCCGAAGGGAAAAGTTCTGCTGGAGGGTGGAGGGGCAATCCTCTCCTCTTCGATGGCTTACCTTCGGATTGCTTTGGTAACGCCAACGGGCGATCGCACATTGTACCTTACTAACTGTACCCATAATCCCGCTCCTTGGCCCTCAGAGCAAACAACCAAATACCCTGCCTAGGAGAAATTCCATCACAAAGTTTTATGAAGCTATCCGAGTTTAGCCCATACTTAAAAGCTATTCGGCAAAACACTAGCAATATTTTGCCCCAAAGTCAATCGATTTTAGATTTTAGATTTTAGATTTTAGCATTGACCCCACGGATAAATTCGGGGGGCAAGTTTCTCGGATACAGGTTTTTTATTTCTGGACGAATGAATCCGGGGGCTTGTATCCTGGATGCTTGATTGTCAAGGGCAGCCTCAAAAAAAATCAGAAACCCGATCGCCAAAACCAGCTCGAATTCCCGCAATATATAATAAAAATAACCGGGTAATTTTCACAGAGAGAAACCTATGGCTCCGAATCCCACCATTATGCAAGCCGTCGAACAACTTGGCTACCGCGTTACGGTTGGAGACGTGGCGGCAAAAGCTGGATTAGATGTCAATTTTGCCCAGCGAGAACTATTAACCCTCGCCTCCGAAGCAGGCGGCAACCTGCAAGTAGCAGAATCCGGCGACATCGCCTACCTATTTCCCAAGAACTTTCGAGATATTTTGCGAAACAAATTCTGGCGCTTGCAGTTGCAGGAATGGTGGCAAAAAATCTGGCGCATTTTATTTTATCTGATTCGGATATCTTTCGGCATAGTGCTGGTAGCTTCCATCCTCTTAATTTTTGTTGCTATCACGGTTTTACTCTCCAGCGGCGATAGCAATAACAACAGCGGCGGAGGAGGAGACGGTGGTGGAGGGGGCGGCAGAGGCGGCGGCTTTTCCTTTTTTCCCTACTTCTGGAATGACCTAATCTGGATATTTTACTGGAACCATGACCAACCATACTACCAGCAGCGATCGCGCTTAACTGGCCAAAAACCCGAGATGAGTTTTCTGGAAGCAGTTTTCTCCTTTCTCTTTGGAGACGGCAATCCCAATCACAATCTAGAAGAGCGCAAGTGGAGCGATATTGCCGCCGCAATTCGCAACAACCGAGGCGCCGTCGCCGCCGAACAAATTGCTCCATATCTAGACAATCTCGGACAAGGATACACCCGAGACTACGAAGAATATATGTTACCGGCTCTCGCCCGTTTTGACGGCCGCCCGGAAGTCAGTCCCGAAGGGCAAATAGTCTACCATTTTCCGCAATTGCAAACCACAGCCACCGATAGAAATTCTGAACCAGTAGCAGCTTATTTGCGAGAAATGCTGTGGCGTTTCAGCAACGCCAGTTCCGGTCAAATTATGCTTGCAGCAGGGTTAGGAGCTGTTAATCTTGTGGGTGCATTAGTTTTGGGTAATCTATTAACTAATAATTTAATTGCCGGTGGATTTATCGGTTTCGTCAGCGCTGTTTATCCCATAATCCTGATTTATGGCGTCGGATTTCTCGCCATTCCTTTAATTCGCTACTTCTGGATTCAGTGGAAAAATAGCCGGATAGAATCCCGCAATCAAGAGCGTCAGCAGCGAGCAATGTTATTAAACGAACCCGATGCCAACTTACTCAAAAAACTGACCTACGCCCAGGAATTTGCAGCAGAAAACGTTCTGACTGGAGAAGACTTAGCTTATACAACAGAAACTGAATTAACCCAACAAGAACTAGAACAGTCAGCCAAAATAGATGCGGAATGGCAGCGCCGGATTGGTCGCTCGGACAACTTGTAATACTAATGAAAAAAACAGTTCTTTGTTGTTAACTTAGGTGGCACTAAAATCTTGCACCCTTTTCAAGAATAGGCAGGATGCCTGTTCCACAATAAAATATTTTTGTTGGGGAACGGGCTTTTAGCTCGTTGTTAATAATTGTGGAAAATATCAATTTTTATTGAGGTCATAATTTTTATACTCGGACTTTTATTAAATAAGCTTAGGGCGTTTAAAAATTAAACAATTTTGGTCATACTTCGAGTCGTGATCCAGAGCCACAAGTTCCCATCCTTCCTCCCCCAAATGATTGACAAATAGATGCAGCGAGCCTTGTTTCCAATCTCGCTGTTCTTCACCGTTTACATATAAACTAATCAGCTTGTTTCCAAAAGGATACATATTCGCATCCACAAATAAATACTCCCACTTTTGCATAGCAATCCTTAATGTAGTTAGTCATTAGTCATTAGTCATTAGTCATTAGTCATTAGTCATTAGTCATTAGTCATTCCCAATACTTAAGCTACGGGGTTCCTGGCCTGCCACTACGCGGTTCCTGAGCGTAGTCAAAGGGCGGTACAAGTTCCCACTTTCCAATTCGCAATTCCCTGTATTCAGGACACGGAAGCCACGGATACAGAAATAGCTGTTTTTCCATTCTTCCTTCTTCCTTCTTCCTTCTTCCTTCCCCCTGACATCCGTTATATCCGTTACATCCGTGGAGCGAATCCGTTGCCGAACTTCTTCCTTGCCCATTCCCAGCAGTTACTGGACTGCAATTCTAGCCAAAGTAGCACCTCGGTAATAGTGCAACAAAATCTGCTGGTAGCCGTATCCCTGTCTGGCCAAATTATAGGCACCCCACTGGCTCATTCCTACAGCATGGCCGAAACCTTTGCCAGCAACTTGAAAACCGGTAGGAGCTTGGCCGCTGTTCCTTGGGTTCCGACCGCCGGCATACTGAGGAATCACGGTAAACCGCGTACTCCTCAAATTTAAAACCCGGCGTAAATCTGCGCCAGTCATGACTCTAGAACCGCCATCTCCAACTACTTTCATCCTCAAAACGCTGCCGTGAGCGGTAGTGCGTTCTGGCTTCATCGAGATCACATTGCCCACGCCAGAAATCTTACTGCTGATTTGAGCGCGAGAAAAATTTTCTTTCCATTGGTAAACAGGCGCCCCTTGGTCAAAGTCAGGAACAGCACGCAGGTAAGGCAGAGGTTCTGTCCAAACATCCTCGACGTTTTCAGTATGTCCCCCAGACGCAGAGTGGAAGGCGGCTAAAATTATCTGACCGTTGTAGGCCAGAACTTGACCAGCGGTTGCATCGACTGCGGAATAAGTGCCAGAAGATTCTGTTTGCAATCCTTTGTAAACCTGGGAATACTGAGTGCTGTCCACGTCGTAAAGGTCGGTTTCGCTTTTCATTCGCTGGTGGATAGCGTAGGAACGGGCGGCGACTGCTTGGGCTTTCAAAGCCTCTTGAGGCCAATTGCCACTCATCTCGGCGCCGAGAACGCTGTAGAGATATTGTTCGATATCGACGTAGTTGATGGCAGTCAAGCCTCCTTTTTGGGGAACTAGAAGCGTGCGTCCCCGATACCAACGATCGCCAATCCAAACATAACCGTTCCCCGTGGGTTCGATCCAAACTTGGTTGGCAGCCCAGCGACCAATTGCCACTGTTCCCGATCGAAATTGAGCTGACTGAGAACTGTTTGCCGACAGTTCGCCCAAATTGCGCCCGCTACCATCGCGGATTGCAGCCTTAGTAGAACTGCCGACTTTTACCTGACTTGCCCCGTCTTGTACCGCCACTCGCAAGATCAGCGCGGCCTGTGCTGGGGCTACCATTGCCAGCCAAAACAACAGTGAAATCCAAAAGTAGCGTTTTTTTAATGTTGAAAAAACGGAACCAAAAAATACTCCTGACTGCATTTGAAAATTTTCCTCCTGTGCTGTATGAGTTTAAGAATTTTTAAGGGAAGGCAAGGGAAAAAGGAAGGGGAACGGAAGAAACAAAACGTTAGAATTGGGTGGATCGCTCTGTACGCTTGTCAAAAATGATTTTAGCGAAGAGATGTTCGCAGGAACAGCGATTTATCCCGGTTCCTGCCTGCGACTATTTCCTATATGTCGGATTTGTCGCACTCTGGATATATGTAACATATTTTTTAAGACTTAATTGAGGTGATTTGACTCTTGCAGATTACATTTCTCGGAACTAGCTCCGGCGTCCCCACGCGATCGCGCAACGTTTCCAGCATCGCCCTCCGCTTGCCCCAGCGAGCGGAACTCTGGCTGTTTGACTGCGGCGAAGGAACTCAGCACCAGTTTCTCCGCAGCGATCTCAAAGTCAGCCAACTGAGCCGCATTTTCATCACTCACCTGCACGGCGACCACATTTTCGGCTTAATGGGTTTGCTGGCTAGCTGCGGTTTGGCGGGGAATGTCAAGCGCATCGATCTTTACGGGCCTCCGGGACTTGAAGAATATTTGCAAGCTGGCGTTCGTTATTCTCAAACTCATTTTTCTTACCCGGTTAAGGTACACAAAATTCACGAGGGAGTCATCTATGAAGATGACGAATATATTGTTAGCTGCGGCCCTTTGAAGCACCGAGTTACTGCTTTTGGTTATCGCGTAACTGAGAAAGACCGTCCGGGACATTTTGATGTAGAAAAAGCGAAGGCTGCGGGTATTCCTTCGGGGCCGATTTACGGTCAATTAAAACAAGGAAAGACGGTAAAGTTAGATGATGGGCGACAGTTTAAAGGTACTGATTTTTGTGGCCCGGATCAAATCGGGCGCAAGTTTGTTTATTGTACTGACACGGTTTTTTGTGACGGGGCCGTGGAATTAGCGAAGGATGCTGATTTGTTGGTGCATGAAGCTACTTTTGCTCATCAAGACGCTCAAATGGCATTTGATCGCCTGCATTCAACTTCGACAATGGCGGCTCAAGTGGCTTTAATCGCTGGGGCGAAACAGTTAATTATGACGCATTTTAGCCCGCGTTATGCTCCCGGAAATGCGATCGTCCTGGATGATTTGCTCAAGGAAGCGCAGGCTATTTTTCCTAATACGAAAATGGCCTATGACTTTTTGACTTACGAAGTGCCCAGGCCTGTTTAAAACTAGGGTTAATTTGGCCTGAGATGTGACAGCTTTTTCAATAAGCTTTTTATGAACAGGCAAGATGTGAGATGAATCTGAACTGAGATGTGACAGGATTTTCAATAAGGGCGATCGGGCGGGTTCTGGGGCCCGATCAAAACTTACGCATTGGCTGTGCTGTTTTGGAGTGGTTGAAATCTCAAGGTCATGGTAAAATATAAAAACTAATTTTATGGCGTTTTATGTCAAATCTGGAATTATTAGCCCAACTTCGGCAATTGTCTCGTGCTGACAAGTTTCAAATGATGCTGTTTTTAATAGCAGAATTGGCGAAAGAAGAAGGAATTGTAATGGGTAATGAATCTGCTGAAATCATGTATTCTGTGCATACCTCTAATAGTGCTGCGGAGCAATTGATGCAGTTACTAGAAACAGAACAAAAACAAACTCAAAATGTTTAATGGTAGGCGATATTATTTTCAACCTAAACGAGATGAATCAGGTGTTTTAGCTGATGTTCCGTATTTGCCTTTAACACTAACTTATCAAAATCGTTCTGTTGAGGTTATGGGTTTACTGGATACAGGAGCTAGTGTAAATGTTTTGCCCTATAGTGTTGGGGTGCAATTAGGGGCCATTTGGGAAGATCAAAGATTTTCTGTTACTTTAGCGGGAAATTTAGCGAGTGCTGAAACGAAAGGGTTATTAGTCTTGGCAAAAGTAGGGGACTTTGAGCCAGTTCAGTTAGCTTTTGCCTGGACTAGGGTGAATAATATTCCGATTATTTTAGGGCGAACTAATTTTTTTACTGAGTTTGATGTTTGTTTTTATGGATCACAACTAGCGTTTGAATTGTGTCCTAAATTTAGAGATAGTTGAGATTATCAATGTTGGTGGATATAAACGCAATTATGTCCACCAACTTAAACACAAATATTTAAAATTACCATGATAAGTGAATTTGGCACATTAGGCTTAAAACTAGCACAAGCACTCGCGCCTAAACTTGCAGAAATAGGATTCAAAGAATCTATGAAGAAATTTAATCCTAGCGATTTTGAAAAAGCTTGTATTTGTGGTATCAAAACTGCCGATAAAACTCATGAATTATTTTATCCTTGCGCGCAGGGTGTAGTCGAAGATTTTCTTAAAAGTTTCTTGGCTGGTGCCGCACTTCCAGAACTCCTAAAACCTTTCAACAATCTAGGAACGCCTCAAGTTGAGTTGTTAGTTGCAGCTTTTAATGCGACAGTCACAAAAAACAAGAGAATTCAAGACAGATTCATGCCAGAAAAAGTCAGTGACTGGCTGGATGTTTTTGCAAAAACCTATTTCGAGAAAACTAATTGTTATTTAAATTTTCAGGTTGCCAAAGCCGACTACTTTAAGCAAGTGGCGAACTGGTTTGATGATGTTAAATTTGCTGGCATTGCCGTCGAAGGTCAGGAAATCGAGAAATCGGAAAAATTGGCTCAGATTTTTGTGATGCCCGATGTCTTGGAAGACGTAAATACTCATGTAAGCTTGGATATTCAAGAATTAGAGGCAGGCAAAAATATGCCACTATTGCAACTAGAAAAGCGCTCCGGCAGAAAGTTTTTAGCATCGCAATTATTGAATCAAAATCAATCTAATAAATTTGTATTACTGGGCGCACCCGGTTCTGGAAAAACAACTTTACTGAGTTTTTTTGCGGTGATGTTGGCTCAGAATTATCCAGAAAAACTTGGCTGGGATGCTGAGAGAGATTGCTTGCCGATTCTGATTAAAATTCGGGACTTTGCTAGGCTTTCAGATATCAATCTCCTCGACTACGCCCGCCAGTTTGCCGAAAAAACTATGTCCGTGAAACGGCTACCCGAAGGCTTTTTTGAGTATTGGCTGGCAGACGGTAGGGCGATGATTTTGTTGGATGGATTGGATGAGGTTGTTGAAGAATCCAAGCGCTACGCCGTAGTGCAGCAGATTGAGAATTTTTTGGGGCAGTATCATCAAAATCTGGCAATTATTACTTCTCGCCCTGTCGGTTACAAGCGCGATTTTTTTAATAGTTCGGAGTTTGAACACTATCAGTTACAACTGCTTGATGATGATAAGGTTAATGAGTTTATTAATCATTGGTATGACAGCCGGGTTCGAGATTCGGCAGAAGCTCAACGCCGTAAAGAAAGCATTAAAAAAGCTCTAGATGATAATGACCGAATTAAATTGTTGGCAAGAAATCCGTTGTTGCTGACAATTATTGCTTTGATTCACCGCTATCAAGCGGTACTGCCTAGGGCGAGGCATAAGCTTTATGAAAAGGCTGTAGAGACGCTGTTAAAATGTTGGGATGCTAACAAAAAGATAACCGATCAGTCGTCATTCAAATGTTTAGATGCAGACGACTTACGGAGGCTGATGGAAATTCTTGCCTATTGGATTCACACTCAGGGTAGTACGGATAATCCTGAAGGCGGAACCCTGATCAGCAAGGATGATTTGTTCGAGCAGTTAACTCAGAATATTAAAACCAAAAAACAGGTTGAACGCTTCAAGGCAAAAGAAGAAGCTAAACGATTTGTGGATTTTATTCAACAGCGGACGGGATTGCTCAACGAACAAGGACAAGATTTATATGCTTTTGTACACAAGACTTTTCAAGAATATTTGTGCGCTCAGGAAATCGGCTATCAGGCAGATGATGAAGATGATTTTGAGATTATTTTGAATCATATTCGCGAGCGTTTGCATGACTCTCACTGGCGGGAAGTGTTGCTGTTGTTGATTGCTCAACAAAAACCGAAGAAAGCGGCGAAAGCGATGCGGGCAATTTTGGCGGCGAATAGCGAGTATGAGGAATGGTTGCACCGCGATTTGTTTTTTGCTGGCAGTTGCCTTGCTGAAAATATTAAAGAGTTAAAGGTGGTAGATTCCGGTCTCACTGTGGAGATTTTGGAGAAGTTGGTTGAGTTGGAGGTAAGGGGTGAGGAAAAGGTTGGTACCAAAGTTCGCTCTCAGGTTTTTCAAATCCTTTGCGGTATGAACGAGACGGAGTTTGAGGTGCAAACTTTGCAACTTTTGAAAGCAAAGGGTGTTGATGCAAATCGATTGTGGAAATATCAAGTAGAATTAGGGGAAAAAGAAGCCGCTATCAGTTTTCTGTTGCTACGTCTCGAAAATGAGAATGAGGATGTGCGTCGTGAGGCAGTACAAGCTTTGGGCGGGTTGGGAAATGCTTCAGAAACCGTCATTAATGCTCTGTTGTTACGCCTCCAAGATGAGAATAAGGATGTACGTCGTGACGCAGCACGAGCTTTGGGAGGGTTGGGAAATGCTTCAGAAATTGTCATTAGTTCCCTGCTATTACGTCTCCAAGATGAGCATCTGTTGGTGCGTTCCTGTGCAGCACGAGCGTTGGGCAATTTTGGAAATGCTTCAGAATCAATAATCAGTGCCCTGCTGCTACGTCTCGAAGATGGGGATAACTCGGTGCGCTGTCAGGCAGCAGAAGCCTTGGGCAATTTGAAAAATGCTTCAGAAATCGTGATTAATAGACCTCTTGCGAAAGTGCGCTCGTTCTAGGTAAAATAAAAGAAAAAATTAGCTCCCATAATATGAAGTACG
>NZ_JAUBPI010000085.1:0-27536 GCF_036700645.1 Microcoleus sp. S36b_A4
TTCGTACTTCATATTATGGGAGCTAATTTTTTCTTTTATTTTACCTAGAACGAGCGCACTTTCGCAAGAGGTCTAATCTACAGAGACGCGGGTAGTGGTATTCGTTAACAAGTCGCGGACGAAGGTATCGCGACTATTGTTAGTGTCTCCCGGCACGAGGTTGGAGGCATTAGATGCAAACCCCACAAACCGCCCGTCGGCGGAGATGGAGGGGAACTCGGAAATGCCGTTCCCCTGATTGCCTGCTGAATCTACAGAGACGCGGGTGGTAGTGTTTGTTAACAAGTCACGCACGAAGATATCACGGGTACCGTTAGTGTCTCCCGCCACAAGGTTGGTGGCATCCGATGCAAACGTCACAAACCGCCCGTCGGCGGAGATGGAGGTCAACAAGGAATAGGAAATGCCGTTCCCCTGATTGCCTGCTGAGTCAACAGAGACGCGGGTAGTGATATTCGTTAACAAGTCGCGGACGAAGATGTCGGCTCTACCGTTAGTGTCCCCCGGCACGAGGTTGGAAGCATTCGATGCAAACGCCACAAACCGCCCGTTACCGGAAATGGAGGGGAGGACGGACAAGGCGTTCCCCTGATTGCCTGCTGAGTTAACTGAGACGCGGGTGATGATATTCGTTAACAAGTCGCGCACGAAGATGTCCTTGCTATTGTTAGTGTCCCCCGGCACGAGGTTGGTGGCGTTAGATAAAAACGTCACAAACCGCCCATCGGCAGAGATGGAGGGGATCTCGGAGTCGCCGATCGCCTGATTGCCTGCTGAGTCAACTGAGACGCGATTAATAGTCATAAGTCCTCACATTAAAATTGCAAATTTGGTAAATAGACGAGTGTTCGATCGCCCGAAGCTTCTGACAAAACAGATTCGCGCGGTTGTAGGGCGATCGACTAATGTTTCTGAATAGTTGCTGCCTATTCTTTCTAGGCTATTATCCCATTTGGGTTGGCTGTTGAAGTCAAAATTTGCTCAACCTGAGCCGGAGTTAGATTCGGATTTGCATTCAAAACTAAAGCGGCTACACCCGCCACGTGAGGGGCCGCCATCGATGTGCCTTCGTAGGTTTTGTAAGTGTTATTTGGAGTTGTAGAAAGGATATCTACTCCAGGTGCGACTACGTAATCCAAAGGTTTAGAACCTGCATAGTTAGAGAAGTAAGCCACTCTGCCATTTTGATCGATTCCTCCGACAGCAATTCCGAAGCGATCGGCATTTCTAGCTGGATAATCTGGTTGGCTGGAATAATCATTTCCTGCTGACATGACGACAACAGAGCCTTTGCTATTTGCATACTGAACTGCGTCCTCAATTACCTTGGAAGATAACCGATAATCGCCCAAGCTGAGGTTAATTACATTGGCTCCATTATTAGCAGCATAGCGAATTCCTTCTGCAATACTATTGATATTCCCATTATACGAGTCCCACACCTTGACAGGCATAATTTTGGCATTGGGGGCAACTCCTGTGATGTGAAAACCATTGCGTTCGGCCGCGATCGCGCCTGCTACGTGAGTCCCGTGACCGTCCCAATCCATTGGGTTGTTGTCGTTCCACACAAAATCCCAACCCCGAATATCATCAATATATCCGTTGCGATCGTCGTCAATTTGGTTATTGGGAATCTCATCCGCATTCTGCCAAATATTGGCATCTAAATCGAGATGGGTGTAGTCAACACCGCTATCCACGACAGCTACAACAATCCCATTTCCGGTAATTCCCCCCTGCCAAACTTCCGGCGCATTTACCATGTCTCTTGCCCAATCATTCCCGCCCAAATTAGGAACTTCTGGGAACTTAACTGGACTGTTAAAAGTGCGGGCTACTGCTGCATTTGCATCCACTAAACCGTATCCGTAATTGCTGCTAAAACCAGTAGCAGGTGTTGCAGTAAGCTCCAGGTTGTAATTCTTATAGCCAGAGTAACTATAAACTCCGACATAGTAATTTCCGGGAGTCAGGTTGAAGAAATTTATCTCGCGGGATGTACTGACTAAGGTAGAAATTCTGTCAATAATTTCGTCAGGTCCTGCCCAACCGTTGCGGTTCTTATCTTCAATTAACTCGATGCCGACATTAGCACTCAAACCGTCGAGACGCAAGCTTAAATTGCTATTGCTGCTGACAGTAAAACTGTAATAATCGTCAGTATCACCAACTCCGACAAAATCGCTTAAGTTGACGCTGCTGTTATCAACTACACCTATATTGCGTGCAGTGGCTAAGGAGTTGCCTGGATCTGATAAATTCAACTGATTAGCCGTTCTCGTTCCTGTGAGGGGATCTGTGCCGACAGCGATCGCATCTGAGTTCGATTTTTGTTGAGCAGGAGATGTAATGCTAGCGACTTGATTGTTGGCTGAGTAACTGAGGCTCTCGCTGCTTTGGGTTACTACAAAATCTGCTATTTGTCCTTGTTCGCCGATCGCGATCGCTGTCAAATTATCAGTGTCAAGACCGTGGGTGGGGATGCTACCGCTAAATTGACTGGATGCAGTGAAAAAATTAAGCTGACCGCTGTTACCAAAGGTTGTTAATGCTGCTGTGAGCTGCTGTTCGCGATCGATTGCCAATATACCGAGCGTACTTTCCATAAATTCACTCCTGATAATTTGAGATTCACTGGTGTTTAAGGGAGACAATGCTTGATTTTAAATTAATTAACATTCTTCCATCGGCGAAATGATAAGTCAATTCATAAATTCATTGCTTGAGTTCATAAAAGTCATAACCCTAATTTCATAAAAGTCATATTTTTCGGCAAGTTATGCCGTTTCAAGCTGAAGCTGTTGTTTTTGCGTCAAAACCATCGCTATGTGTTTTTCGTAATAGGCAGCTTCGTTAATGAATACAGGGAAAACAGTAGATTCTCCTTGATAGGGGAGTGATTCTCCCGTAAATGTGAGAAACATCGGTTCACCGGGATGCAAGGGTTCATAGTCTTTGAACTGAAGTTGGGGGTGGATCGCAGCTTGCAGTTCACCTAGTGAATTTCTGGGATAGTCTACTGAGCCGATCGCCTGATATACAGTTAAATATGATGGTATAGGAAGCGGCTTTCCCCGATTTTGTGCGTCGAGATAATCCAGAATGGCGTGGACTAGCATTTCGGTTTGCTGAAGCTGACGGGCGTTAATGACTCCCTGGGCGATGGGCCCAACTTCTATGGTGCCACCGAAAGCAGAGAGCGATCGAAGCATTGGGGCATCCTCACCAGAATGCTCTCCGAAACAAACTCGCAGTGAGGGTTCGATCTCACTCAAATAAGCTAATAATTGCAAATTGAATGGATGTTTGCTAGATGGTAAAATTGTCAGCCCCATGTTGGCCGTTGTGCTGTGAAGGTCAACGATCACATCAGCCCCATGTTCGTCTTTCGGACATAGTTGGGCGGAGATTTCCTTAGCACGTCTGTTCTCGTAACCCATCAAATCTGGGTTAGACAAATCTTCCTCGGCAAAGCAACGGTTCAAATCGCGATAGACATAACGCCGATTGGACTTTACCGCTTGAGGATTAGCTAATAGAGTAACCACCTCAAAGCTCGATCGTTTCAGTAAGTCTGGGAATTGTTGAAACTTCTTAATCAGATAAACCCCAGTCAACTCGTTTCCGTGGGTTCCTCCCACAACTGCAACTCGTCGAATTACTTGCGAAATCATGAATAATCCTCATTAAGCAATACTTAAATAGGTATTTTGTGCCGAAATTTATAACTATTACTTTCAAAATAAAGAAGTTATAGCTATATGTCAAATACTTTTTTATATATAACAATATACTTAAAAAATATAGTATTTAATCCCCGTTACCAAAGAGAATATAACTGTAGGCTCGTGCTCCAAACCATGATAGTAATCATTCATTCCCAATCATTCAATTCTCAAATCTAAAATCGTATAACCTATGGAACTTCGCCATCTTCGTTACTTCATTGCAGTGGCAGACGAACTGAGCTTTAGTCGCGCGGCAAAGCGATTGCACATTGCCCAACCGCCCCTAAGTCAACAAATTAAAGATTTAGAGGCTGAACTGGGTGTGAAGCTATTCGATCGCAAAAGTCACCCGATTCAGCTAACCCCAGCAGGACAGGCGTTTTTAGAAGAAGCTCGCGCAACTTTGGTACAGTTAGAACAAGCGGTACATAAAACCCAGCGCATTCATCAGGGTGAATTGGGTTATTTGACGGTGGGTTTTCCCAGTTCGATCGCGAATGGTGTCTTTCCAGAGATGCTGCGAACTTTTCGACAGCGATATCCAGAGGTAAAACTGATTTTGCAGGAAGAACATAGTGCTTCCCTAATTCAGAGGTTGCGCGATCGCCAGACTGATATCATTTTTCTCTATCTCTACCACGATATTTCTGAAGCCAATGATTTAGAAACGATGTCTCTCACGCAAGAACCACTTGTCGTCGTTTTACCCAAAAACCATCCGCTTACAGCCCAATCCAAAATTTCGCTTTCCGACCTAAAGGATCAAGAATTTGTAATGCCCCTTCATCAGATTGTGGCTGGCTTATCTGAGGAAATTTACCATGTATGTTCGCAAGCAGGGTTTGTTCCTAAAGTTGCTCAAACAGCCGTCTTTATGGTCACAATTTTGGGATTAGTCGCAGGGGAAACAGGTATCAGCATTCTGCCATCTCACGTACAGAATCTTCAACGGGAAGGAGTGGTCTATCGTCAGATTCAGGAACAAACGACAACCACTCAATTAACTGCTGTTTGGCGGCATAATCATTCGTCCACCATTTTGCAGCAATTCCTCAATATTATTAAAACCCTCTCAATTTATAGCAATCCTAAATAATTTGTGAGAAACAGGCATAGGTAAAAAGCTTTGAAAAGTCAAGCAAGTAAGGTGCGTCGCCATCAACAATCTGCAAGTTTTATCTAATATCTCGCAGATCCGCACCCTACAGATTAACACCACACAATATAGCTGCTACTGTAGTTCATGAACCAGGAATATGCTGTATTAACTGTTACTTGCCGCAATTGGCGAAAGTAGAAAATCGGTTAAATTTTGTAACTTTCCACGCTTGTCATATCTGCGCGCCAGCAAAAAGACAGTACCTAGTTATGCTTTTATCGCTGTCAACATAACTTTGCCAACTTCATGCAGCAACTGTTGGATACTCCCCTGGTATAGGGATTACTTGCGAGCTCATGTTCCATCCTACTTGCTTGCTAAAATTTTGAATTTGACCTTCACAAGTTCGACAAGTATAAGCGCCGACTTTCTGCCAAATTTCTAACTGCGAAGTCAATCCATATTTGCCATCCATTGCTGGATTGCATCCACATCCCATCCGCGCTGAGGTTCGGACAAAACAGATTCGCGCGGGTGTATGGCGATCGATTAATATTTCTGAATAGTCGCTGCCTATTTTTTCTAGGCTATTATCCCATTTGGTTTGGCTATTGTCGTCAAGATATACTCAACTTGAGCCGGAGTAAGAGTCGGGTTGGCATTCAAAACCAAAGCCGCTACACTCGCTACGTAGAGTCTTAATCGCTCGGTAAACTCAATTTTAAACCTGTCCAACTGATACCTCGTGCTTGTGCGTCGCTACTACCACGGCACCTTCTAATCGCGGATCGTAACATCCCACCCAAGCCGCAGGATGACATTCATGTACTAAATACCCGTACAGCCAAATTGCTCCTCTACCTTCAATGACAATTCCTTGGCTTAATTGAACGTCTTGAGGAAGTTTCAAACCTTGTAAATCATCGGGTGTGATGATACCGTCTTGAGTTGTAATTCGCAAGCGCAAATGTTGGTAAGCTAAACCGTCTTGAGTTTGATGGGGGATTATTTTTAATTCAATAGGATTCATAGGATTCATTGGATGCAAAAATGTTGAATGCTGCGATAAAATCATATACCTTTTAGGGCAAATTGGGAATCCGATCGCCAACTTTGAGTCCCAATTGGGCTGCCCTTCCGCCTCTGAGTTCAATAACTCCATCAACGGGAACATCCGGGCCGTAGTTGGGGCAGGTTTCGCTCAAACACGGCGGTACGTTAGGAATTATTGCCTGCACTACGCCTTCCCGCAGAAAAACCATATCGAGCTCAATAAACACGTTTTTCATCCAAAAACGCACGTTTCGCGCGGGTTCGATGGGGAAAAGCATTCCTCTGTCGTCTGGCAATTCTGTGCGAAACATTAAACCTGTGGCTTGTTCTTGGGGAGTTTGCGCCACTTCTAGTCCGATCGCGCGATCGGCTATAATCGTGTTAACCGAAATTGGCAAAAGCTGACCCCTATCTAGTCCGCCAAACAGCGAAATAAAGTTTGATTCAGTCAGATTAGAATTTCCCAAAACAACTCCTAAATAATTACCAGATTTTTTGTCTTTCATAATAGTTTGGTTGTCGGAAACAGAAAGCTCTAAATCGCTAAACTTCATGCCTTCTGTCAAGACAATTTTATCATTGCCGTTGCCAAAATCTGTAATTATATCCGCTTCAGTAATAGTAGATGCGGCGGTTTTTTCAATCACAAATAAATCATCACCCGCGCCTCCTGTTAAGAGATCCCCGCCTTCGCCGCCTATTAGCAAATCGTTACCCCGATCGCCAAAAATCCAATCGGAGTCTTGTCCTCCATAGATTGTATCGCTTCCCTGACCGCCAGACAGCGTATCAGCGCCTTCATTTCCTGCTAGCAAATCATTTTCCCGATCGCCAAAAATTCGGTCATTTCCCCCCAAACCTTGAACAGTATCATTACCCGCAAATCCTCTAATCGTATCGTTGCTGAGAGTTCCCAGGAGAAAATCGAAGCCGAAACTACCGTCGATGTTAACCATTGTGCGTTTAATGATGCGTTTAATAAAATGAAGATTTGGCGATCGGCATCCGCCAACCGGTACCAAAAGCTCGAGCACTAATTTTCAAACCAGGGGCTGCTTGCCGCCGTTTAAACTCCGCTTGCCTCACTAATTTTACTACACGTTTAACCACGGCTTCATCGTGTCCTGCCGCCACAATTTGTTGGGCAGATTCGTGATGTTCGATCAACCGCTGCAAGATGTCATCCAAAACATCGTAATCCGGCAAAGAATCTTGGTCAATTTGGCCAGGTTTTAGTTCAGCACTCGGCGGTTTATTAATAATATTAACCGGAATAATTTTCTTTCCCAAATTTGCATGATTTTTAATCTTCTCACTCCCAGAATTCAGCCACCGACAAAGCGAATAAACGCGAGTTTTCGGCACATCAGAAATCACCGCCAATCCCCCATTCATATCGCCGTAGAGAGTGCAGTAACCCACCGCCATTTCCGACTTATTGCCAGTCGAAAGCAGCAAATGTCCGAACTTATTAGAAATTGCCATCAACAGATTGCCTCGAATCCGCGATTGAATATTTTCCTCAGCAATCCCGAAAGTTGTATTGACAAACAAATTGGCGAGAGTGCGATCGTAAGTTTTCATCAAATCGCCGATCGGCAACATTTCGATTGCAATGCCCAGATTTCGTGCTAATTCCAAAGCATCATTAACCGAATGATCCGAACTGTAAGGAGAAGGCATCAACACCCCTAGAACATTTTCGGGCCCGATCGCGCAACTGGCGATCGCAGCCACCAAAGCCGAATCTATCCCGCCACTCAAACCGAGTACAACCTTAGAAAAACCGCACTTGCGGACATAATCTCCTACTCCCAAAACCAAAGCAGCCCAAATTTCTGCATCTCCTTCTGCCGGATGAAAACTTAAATCTGTTGTGGATCGGGCATCTTGCCCATTCCCACCGCTGCCAACTAAATCTTGTTTAGTGGCGTCATATTCCAGCACCGCAAAATCCGTTTCAAAAGAAGCTAATACCTGAATTAAATCACCCTTTCGATTCACACCAAAACTGCTACCATCAAAAATAATATCGTCATTTCCCCCTACCTGATTAGCGTAAATAATCGGTATCCCGCAGCGAATGATGCTGTGCTGCAACATCGCCGATCGCACTCCCCGCTTCCCCGCAGAATAAGGCGATGCCGACAAATTCACCACTAAATCTACACCCAATTTTGCCAGATCGGAAACAGGATCGCCCGCGTAACTGCGTTTACCCCAAAACTCCTCATTGTTCCACAAATCTTCACAAATTGTCACGCCGATTTTGACTTCGCCAATAGAAAAGTAATTGCTGTTTTCTCCCGGTTCAAAATATCTATCTTCATCAAATACATCATAAGTAGGCAACAAGCGTTTATGAAAAACTGTTTTGACGGCGCCATTTTGCAACAAAATAGCACTATTAAACAAGGATTTTCCGCCGAGTTTAACAGCATTAGCATTAGGTAAGGCAGTGCCTACTATGACTGCCAACTCCGGCGGCAAAGCTTGCGCCAGTTGCTGCAACTGTGTACCTGCATCTGCAATGAAACTCGGATTAATTAACAAATCGCGCGGCGGATAACCGATCAGGGAAAGTTCCGGTGTTAGCAATAAGTTTGCGCCCTCAACCTCAGCTTTTTTCGCAGCCTCCAGAATCAGGTTGGAGTTGCCCAAGATATCACCAATAGTAGGGTTGAGTTGTGCGATCGCAATTTTCATATCACCAAATCACCTCATAAATATTGCTAACAGTCCGCCCGCGCGGACTCACTTTCCTATAGTTCTAGATTTGAATGTATAGAAACCTTACTCAGATTTGAAATGTTTCAACTCTTCCTCAATATAATAATTTACCAAATCCCGGTAAATATTTTCAACCACATCAGGATTCAAACCTGATTCTAAAGCCCACTCGCGCCGCTGCTGTAACATAGCATGAAAGCGATCGGGCGCTCTAACGCCAGCTTCACTCGTTTTGAACCTTGCTGCCGCGACGACGTATTTAAATCTTTTGCTCAAAGCGTCGATCACTTCTCGATCGATGATATCAATTTCCTCCCGAACTTCGTGAATATTAGCGCATTCATCGGGGTCTTTCATAGTCTGCACTCCTTAATAGCTTATATTCTAATGTTACTAAATTGATCCCAGAATGTCATCCAAGGAACAGCTAAATAAACACCAGTGGCTTATTTTTGAAAGGAGCAAAAGCGGCCGCATCAAAGCGGTACAAACTAGCAGGGCGGCCAGCCCCGCGCGAAACCTTAACACCGGTATCGCACAAAAAACCCAATTTCAACAATCGAGCTCTAAAATTAGAATAATCAGAAAAATTTTCCCCCAAAATAGTTGTATAAAGCTGATACAAGTCGCTCAAAGTAAAAAGTTCCGGCAAAACTTCAAAAGCTACCGGGCTGTATTCAAGTTTGTTACGCAGTCGCCGATATCCGTATTCGAGAATTTGATTGTGATCGAAGGCCAGCTTAGGAACTTGTTGCACGGGATACCAAGCAATACCGCCGACACGGTGCCCGACACCCGCGACTACACTCCCAGCAATTAACTCAGCTTCCTCAAAGCGTACCAAAGCAAAATAACTAACCGAAAGATAACGATCGCCCCTGGTAATTTCCCGAGGATCGCGCCCGGGTTCTCCAAAAGTATACAATTGCTCCAGATACAAATTTTTTACCCGAATTTTCTCAGACAAAATCCGGTAAGCTGCATTTTCCAGAGACTCTCCGTGCCGCACCAAAGTACCGGGAAGACTCCAAGAATCGATAAACGGTTCGTCTTGCCGCATTATCAACAGCACCAACAAGCGGTTCTGCACGGTATCGACGGAAAAAATAACATTATCTACTCCTACTTTAAAGTCAGCTAATGAGCAACCCTCGCTCTTTTTTGTGCCTCGTGCCATGCGTACAAATGCTCCCTATGGATGTAATCTTCGATGGTCGGAGTCAGAGCTTCCCTGTCTCCTTTTTCCCGATAGGAAGTAGAAGAAACATTGGGAGCACTCAAAGATGCGATCGCCACGTCTGCACCCATGCGCCTCAACTGCCACAAATCTATTTGCTCTGATGGATAACCGGGTCGCGGTACTATCAGCAAATCCACTTGTTTTAACAATTGTTCAAATTTGTACCAGCGAGACAGTTGCCCTACCAAGTCAGAACCGATTACCAGCGTCAAATCTGCATCCGGCCACAGCAATCTTGCTTGTTCCACAGTTTCCACAGTCCTCGGACTGCTGAGTTCTGGATGCAAGCAAAGATTGTGTCTGGGCGAATTAATTTCTTGAATCATTAACAGCAGCATTGCCGATCGGTGTTGTAAAGAAGTTTGATGCGACTTAAAAGGATTGTCCGACGCCCAAACTGCTACCCAATCAAAATGTTGCGAAAGCCAACTCAGAATTGTTTTATGTCCCGCTGTGGGCGGATCGGCACTGGTTCCAAAAAGAGCAATCTTCTGCATAGGGAATCGGTAATTGTTGACTGTTGACTGTTGACTGTTGACTGTTGACTGTTGACTGTTGACTTCAATCTAAAATCTAAAATCTAAAATCTAAAATCGATTGACTCTTTTTCGTTTTTTGGGTGAGAGTCTGCAAATCTGTAGAAATTTCCACCTGCAGCGAAATCGGGTTGTCAAGTTGGCGAGTTTCGGGTCGAAGACTGGCGACAGAAGCAGCAGTGCGTTTGGCGATCTCCTCCAAACTTTCCTGGTTCTGAACTCGTTTGCCATCCTTGACAACCAACTCCATTAATGGTAAGTAATAATCGCAATTGTGAATAGTTTCTCCCGACAATCCCAAATAATCTCCGAGAATTTGCCCATTTTCAATATGTCTAAAAATTTGCTTTCTTCCTGGATATGTTACCTTGCCGCTTGCCTCTTTCATCACCGGAATTCCGTCAATTTCCACCAACTTATAAACACCGTTGATAGGAGAACCGCTGACCAACTTCGTTCCCAAACCGTAACCGTCAATGCAAGCACCGCTACTTTTTAATTTCGCAATTTCTCGATCGTCCAAATCGCCGCTAGCAAAAATTGGAACCCCAGGCAGGATCGATCGAACTTCCCGAGACAGCAGCGCCAAATCGCCCGAATCCAGCCGCACGCCTTCCAACTGCATTTCACCGCTGTTTACTCGATCGGCCAACATCCGCGCCGCCGCCACAGTATCATAAGTATCGATCAGCAGCGGCGCCCCCGGAAAATAGCGGTGAAAAGCTGCAAACGCCTGATTCTCACTGCCTTCGAGGGCAGCCACAGCCATTACCAAAGCATGGGCGATCGTACCGACAGGCTTGCGGCCCAACTTCAAAGCAGCCAAAATATTAGAAGTTCCGTCGAATCCCGCAGCCAGGGCAGCCCTAGCCGCCCAAACAGCAGCTTGAGGCCCAAAAGCCCTGCGCGTCCCGAATTCCAGCAACTTAGCCTCCGGGCCCGCCACATCCCGCAGCCGCGCTGCCCGCGTCGCAATCAAAGTTTGATAATTTATCGCATTCAATAAATAAGTTTCCACTAACTGAGCCTGCCACAGAGGAGCCTCAATTCGCAGCAGAGGCTCGTTAGCAAACACCGCCGTCCCCTCCGGCACCGCCCAAACATCGCCAGTAAAACGAGCTGTGGCGAGTAAAGTCCAAAATCGTTCCGGGGCGTCGGCAAAAATCCCAGTGGACTGCAAAGCCTCAATTTGCGCCGGCGAAAACCGAAATTTTTCCAAATAATCGATAACTTGAGCCAAACCCATCGCGATCGCGTAGCCAAAACCTTCTGGCAGCCTGCGCGCGAATAATTCAAAACTCGCGGCCCGCCCGTCGATCCCTTCCCCGACGTAACAAGCGGACATCGTTAGCTGGTAGAGATCGGTCAAAAGGCTGTAATCTGCTGAAGAAACCGTTAGTTCCTGGTCTTCTAAGATTTCTTCAAAACCTGTGAGCTGCAGGCTTTCTGTCGCAGTTTCCATAAGAAAAACCCCGAACAAACTTCTTTTTTTTAATTATAGTGACAAACACCATATCTTTTTGTAAATTTTTGATAAAGATTGCAGATATTTGTCGGAAAAATTCGCTTATTATGCCCTTTAATAGCAGATTTAGGTTGATTTTTCGATTAATATTATGGTAAAAGCAATATAAATACTGAATTTAAAAAACTCAGGAATTAAGCACAAACACTCAAGCGTTCCGGGTCTTTTGCGAAAATATTTCCTTGCAGCCTTTGAAGAGAGTTAGACAACCCGGTTTCTGAGCGTCGGGAGGGCGATCGCGAGTGCTTGAGCTGAGCAAGGAAAAATCTACCAGCAAAAGGTCGATCGTCCAAAAATGCGTAATTTCTCAAACCTTCAGCTTGCTTCTATGTTGCAGACCAATAAGTAATTCAAATAAATATTGCTAAACTCATGCACAGCCCAAAAATCCGAGTAATATTAAAAGTATCAGAACTCAGACAAGAGAGGCAGATTCTATGAATCTTTCTAAATCTTTGACAAACGCAATGCGTTACGTTTCGGAAGCAGCGGTGCGGATTTTTAGCCCCAGCGATGACAACTATCCAAATAGTGGAGTTCAACCTTTTGAAGGTAAGCTTTCCAAAAGTTCTAAATCCAAAGAATGAACAGCCATTCCGGCAGTTTCTAGCGAGTTCGGCACAGGGATTCAGTTTAACAGTCAACAGTTAACAATTAACTGTTGGCTGTTAGCTTTTGACTTGGAACTTTTGACTTAGGACTTTGACCAAGAATTTCTTGATGGTATTCGCCACGTGATTTATCCGTGGAATCCATCCAAAATCTCAAATCTCAAATTCTCAACTCCCCGAATTTATCCGTGGGGTCAATCCAAAATCTAAAATCTAAAATCTAAAATCGAATGACTGTGAATAGTAATTGTAGGCGTGGTTTCCCTTCCTTCTACCCCACCTACAATTACCAATCACCAATTACATTTAACTTCCCAAATTGACAAAAGGTATAGCAAAACCATTTGATTTGTAAACAATCGATTCAATCATCACAAGCGTTTCAGGTTGTTCTACATTCACAACTCAAATAAACTTGCTATATATTCAGTGTAGTAAGCTTTTGAAATAAAGATTTTGGCGTTGCTGATTTAAGGTAGGAAAGGCTAAATATGCAAGGCATAGAAACCAATATTCACAAAACTTCGGGATTTTTAAGTGATTTTTTTCATACCCTGATTAAGCAAAGCCTTTTTTGTAGATTTATATAATGATTTAGACGTGCTATGGAGCCAGGATCTGGTTTACAAGATTATTAGTTCTAGTTGATTATGGTTGGTAAAAACCGCCCCTACAGGAATTACGCTCGATTCACACGTATATGATATGAGGTAAATAAAAACCCAGTTTCTTAAATAAACTGGGTTTCCATTGATGTTTTCTGATTGGATGTTTAAACTCAGCGGAAGCGCGATCGCTTATAGTTACAAGCCGCTCATTTCCCGAAATATGACTGCAAGTAGTTAATCAGTTGCGTGGATATGCGGGGCTTTAGATAGTCCGGCACTGGGCCTTCGATTGTGATAGTACGCATACCACCTGCGATCGCTTCGAGTTCCAAGTCGCTCAATTCTCGATAGGTTGAGTTTTCCGGTGTAGATGTTGCTTTTTTTATGATGCTTTCACTCGACATGGAAGTTACTCCTTGTGGATTTTTTACAGCTAGGCTATGGCTGGCCTATGCGTAAATTTAGTTTAGAAAATTCCCTGGCTAAAGTAGCTAGCTCAAAGTTGAGTTTTGAAGGTATAAAAACAACTTAGTTTGAACTAACCTTTGGTTGAGGAGATCACCTGAACTTTTGGCTAGGTATCGCAGATCGCATACAACTATATACTGGTAACACTCTCTGGCAATGACTAAAGCCTGCGTCCCATTCCTGAGTTTCTCCAAGTGATCGCCCCAACGCCCCAACGCCCCAACGCCTAACAAAAACCCCACACCGCCCATTAAATGCTCAAAAGGTTAAATTCACACGGAGCCTTTACTAATGACCCACTTCGGCATTTTCTGTCCAGCCGGCGACGGCCACCTCAACCCCATGACAACATTAGGCAACGAACTGCTTCGCCGAGGCCATCGAGTTACCGTATTTAACTTCCTCGATGCTAAAACCACCACCTTAGCCAGCGGCTTAGAATTCCAGCCATTAGCTGAAGATGAATTTCCCCCAGGCTCAATGGCAGAAGGCTTGGCCCAACTGGGGAAACTCAGCGGAATGACAGCATTTCGATATACTATCAAAGCATTCACAGAGATTTCGACTGCTATCATCACAGAGGCTCCAACTGCCATTCAAAAAGCCGGTGTAGAAGCTTTACTCGTAGACCAAGTTTCATTCGAGGGAGGAACAATTGCAGAATTTCTCAACCTTCCTTTTGTCACAGTATGCAGTGCTTTGATGGTAAATAGAGACCCTAACATTCCTCCGTTTTGTACTTCTTGGCAATACAATCCAACTTTACCAAACCGCCTACGCAATCAACTCAGCTATCAGTTACTAAATCTGGCAGTCAAACCGATTCGAGAGGTGATTGCTGAGTATCGCCACCAGTGGAAATTACCTTTGTACTCTCACCCGAATGATGGTTACTCTAAACTCGCTCAGCTCAGCCAGCAGCCTGCTGAATTAGAGTTTCCCAGACAAAATTTACCCCCTTATTTCCATTTCACCGGCCCTTATCACAACCCAAAGACGCGCAAACCAGTGCCTTTTCCCTTTGAAAAATTAACTGGCCAACCATTGATTTATGCTTCGATGGGAACTATTCAAAATCGCTTGCTGGATGTTTTTCAAACGATCGCCTCTGCTTGTGAAGGATTAGACGCTCAATTGGTGATTTCTCTGGGAGGTGGCGCGAGTCCAGAATCCTTCCCGCAATTGCCGGGAAATCCGATCGTTGTTGGCTATGCACCCCAATTAGAATTGCTGCAAAAAGCAACTCTCACAATTACTCACGCGGGGATGAATACAACCTTGGAATCCTTGAGTAATGGAGTACCGATGGTGGCAATTCCTGTGGCGAACGATCAGCCGGGAGTCGCAGCGCGGATTGCTTATACGGGTGTTGGGGAAGTGGTTCCTTTGAAGGAATTGAGCGTTCCTAAATTGCGATCGGCAATTGTGAAAGTCCTAACCCAAGAGTCGTATAAACAAAGGGCGATCGCGCTGCAAGAGGCGATCGGGCGATCGGGCGGAGTCAAGCGCGCCGCTGACATTATCGAACAGGTTGTGTTGACTGGGAAACCTGTTTTGGCTGGGAAATAATACTTTTTGGCGGTGATTTTAAGCTCCTAGAAGAGCAAAAATAAGCTGTAGCCAAGAGGAGCGATCGCCCCACCTCCCCAACGCCCAACAAAAACCCCTCACACCGCCGATTAAATGCTAAAAAAGGTTGAATTCACACGGAGACTTTACTAATGACTCACTTCGGCATTCTGTGTCCACCCGGTGCCGGCCACCTCAACCCTATGACAACATTAGGCTGCGAACTGCTTCGCAGAGGCCATCGAGTTACAGTATTTGGCTTCCTTGAGGCTCAAGTCACAACCTTAGCCAGCGGATTGGAATTTCAGCCATTAGCTGAAGAAGAGTTTCCCGTCGGCTGGTTCGCAGAAATCCTTTCCCAACGCGGAAAACTTAGCGGACTAGCGGCATTGCAACATACTTTTAAGGAAGTTGCGAAGACTTCAGATGCTATTCTTAGAGAGGCTCCTATCTCTATTAAAAAAGCTGATGTAGAAGCTTTACTCGTAGACCAAGTTTCACTGGAAGGAGGAACAATTGCAGAATTTATAAACATTCCTTTTATCACAGTTTGCAGTGCGTTACTATTAAATCGAGACCCCGACGTTCCACCTATTTGTACCCTTTGGCAGTACGATCCAACTTGGAAAGGACGCTTACGGAATCAAGTCAGCTATCAGTTACTCAGTTTGCTTGCCAGACCGATTCGAGAAGGGATTTCTGAGTATCGCAGAAAGTGGAACTTACCTTTGCAATCCCACCCAAACGATTATTACTCGAAACTAGCTCAAATCACTCAGCAGTCGGCTGAATTAGAGTTTCCCAGACAAAATTTACCCCCTTATTTCCATTTCACAGGCCCTTATCACAATCCTGCGACGCGCAAACCAGTGCCTTTTCCTTTTGAACAATTAACTGGCCAACCATTGATTTATGCTTCGATGGGAACTATTCAAAATCGCTTGCTGGATGTTTTTCAAACGATCGCCTCTGCTTGTGAAGGATTAGACGCTCAATTGGTGATTTCTCTGGGAGGTGGCGCGAGTCCAGAATCCTTCCCGCAATTGCCGGGAAATCCGATCGTTGTTGGCTATGCACCCCAATTAGAATTGCTGCAAAAAGCAACTCTCACAATTACTCACGCGGGGATGAATACAACCTTGGAATCCTTGAGTAATGGAGTACCGATGGTGGCAATTCCTGTGGCGAACGATCAGCCGGGAGTCGCAGCGCGGATTGCTTATACGGGTGTTGGGGAAGTGGTTCCTTTGAAGGAATTGAGCGTTCCTAAATTGCGATCGGCAATTGTGAAAGTCCTAACCCAAGAGTCGTATAAACAAAGGGCGATCGCGCTGCAAGAGGCGATCGGGCGATCGGGCGGAGTCAAGCGCGCCGCTGACATTATCGAACAGGTTGTATTGACTGGGAAACCTGTTTTGGCAGAAAAATAGTCGCAGACTAAAATCTAAAATCTAAAATCTAAAATCTAAAATCGACTGATGGCTCACGCACCTCTGGTGTGAGGAGCAAATTTATGCTATGTTCGACTGCAAAGTTGACAGCGGTATGAATATGCTGACTCTTCCCGGCGTTGAAATCACAGAGCTCATCTACGAAAGCGCAAACTCTCTGGTTTACCGAGCATTGCGACAGCCCGACAATCAACCCGTCGTCCTCAAAATCCTCAAAGAAAATTATCCCACGCCCCAAGAACTCGCTCGCTATCGCACAGAGTATAAAATTACACAATCTCTGAATCTGAGTGGCTGTATAAAAGCCTATGATTTGCAGCCATATCAAAACACGCTGGTGATGTTTGTGGAGGATTTTGGCGGCGAATCCTTGAAAATTTGGATGCAGCAGCAAAAATTTAGTATTGCAGAATTCTTGCGAATTGCGATCGCCACCACAGAAAGTTTACAACAAATTCACAGCGCCCACATCATTCACAAAGACATTAACCCTTCAAATATTGTCTTCAATCCAGCTAGCGGAGAACTCAAAATTATCGATTTTGGCATTTCCACGCAGTTAACGCGGGAGAATTCTACCCTAAAAAATCCCAACATTTTAGAGGGAACTCTTGCTTATATGTCGCCAGAACAAACCGGCCGAATGAACCGCAGTTTAGATTACCGCACGGATTTTTATTCCCTGGGCGCTACTTTTTACGAACTGCTGACAAACAAATTGCCTTTTGACACTAACGATGTGCTGGAATTAGTACACAGTCATCTCGCTAAACAGCCGTTATCTCCATCTCAGGTGAATCCCGAAATTCCGCAAATTGTTTCCGATATTGTGATGAAGTTGATGGGGAAAAATGCTGAGGAGCGGTATCAAAGTGCGATCGGCATTAAAGCGGATTTAGAAGAATGCTTAAATCAACTGCACAGCAATAACAATATATCCTTTTTTTCCCTAGGATGTCAAGATATTTCTGATCGCTTTCAAATTCCGCAAAAACTTTATGGCAGAGAGCGAGAAATTGATAGTTTACTAACAGCTTTTGAAACAGTCAGCAGTCACAGGCAAGATGCCTGTGCCACAAGCAATCACAGGCAAGATGCCTGTGCCACAAGTTCAATGATGTTGATTTCTGGATATTCTGGTATCGGGAAATCAGCTTTGGTGCAAGAATTATACAAACCGATTACTCAACAGCGCGGTTATTTTATCTCCGGCAAATTTGACCAATACCAGCGCAACATTCCCTACAGCGCAATTGTCAGCGCTTTTCAGGATTTAGCCAAACAACTGTTGACAGAAAGCGCAGCCAATCTCAAAGAATGGCGGGAAAAAATATTATACACCTTGGGAATCAACGGTCAAGTCATTATTGACGTAATTCCTGAAATTGAATTAATTATCGGCAAGCAACCTGCGCCGCCAGAATTGGGTGCGGCAGAAGCGGAAAATCGCTTTAATTTTGTGTTTCAAAACTTCATTAAAGTCTTTACCAAACCCGAACATCCTCTGACAATATTTATCGATGATTTGCAGTGGGCTGACGGGGCATCTCTGAAACTGATGCAACTGCTGATGAATGCTTCGCCAGCGGGACTGTTTTTAATTGGGGCTTATCGGGATAACGAAGTTTCTGCGGCTCATCCGTTAATGCTAACAATTGAAGAGATTGTCAAAACAGGGGCAAAGGTCGATCGCATTTTTCTGTCACCTTTGGATTTATCCTCTGTTACTCAACTGATTTCTGATGCCCTGAATTGCCCGGAAGCAAGAGTCAACTCCCTTGCCGAGTTAGTGTTTTTCAAGACGGGCGGAAATCCTTTCTTTATGAATGAATTTCTCAAATCGCTTTATACAGAAGGACTCTTACAATTTGACTTTACCCCCAGGGCTGTTTCGGGGCAACTACGGGGGGATTGCCCCTACGAAAAACCAGGGTTTTGTAGGGGCGGTGCCCCCGTGCCCGCCCAGCCCATAGACGATGGGGTAGGGGTTTCAGATATCGCGGCAACCACGGGGGGATTGCTCCTACAAGAGAATGAAACAGCCCAGCCTCACCAAGGGGGGACACAGGGGAGTTGGCAGTGGAATTTAGAAGAAATTCAAGCGAGAAATTTCACTGATAATGTTGTCGAATTGATGGCTAGCAAAATTCAACAAATGCCCGATAATACGCAGGAAACGTTAAAGATAGCAGCCTGCATTGGCAATCAATTCGATCTGAAAACGCTAGCGTCAATTCGCCAAAAAAATCTGAGAGAAACGGCCGATGATTTGTACGAAGCAGTTGCGAAAAATTTAGTTTTCTTGCTGGGGAATATGGGAGATGTCGAATTAGAAATTGCAGGTAAATCAGCCAGTAACCAATCCGTAGAATACAAGTTTGTTCATGACAGAATTCAGCAAGCTGCTTATTCCCTGATTGATGAACAGGATAAGCCGATAGTCCACAAACAAATAGGACAACTGCTGCTGCAAAATACTCCGCTCGACAAGCGAGACGAAAAAATATTTGATATTGTTAACCAATTAAATTTCGGCTTAGAGTTGATTGTTCATCAGCAAAAAAAAGACACACTGGCGGAATTAAACCTGATAGCAGGTCAAAAGGCTAAAGCATCAACTGCTTATCAGCCAGCTTTTAACTATCTGCAAACAGGGATAAACTTGTTGGCAGAAAACGCTTGGGTGATGCAATATAACCTAAGTTTGCAACTCCATCAGGAAGCCACAGAGGCAGCTTATTTTTTTGGGGATTTCGAGCGAATGGAAAGTTTAGCTGCCCTTGTCCTGGAAAATACTAAAATTGCAGTCGATGGAGCCAAAGTTTACGCTCTTAAAATTCAAGCAGCGCTGTCTAAAAGCAACTTTCAAGAAGGCATAAAAATCGGTTTGTATTTTCTACGCTTATTGGGGATAAACTTACCAGACAACCCAGACAGGAGGGATGTTGAAAAAGGATTTGAAAAAACAAAATCTCTTTTGGCTGGCAGGAAAATAGAGGAATTGCTTGACTTGCCCGAGATGACACAACCTGAACCTCTGGCAGCTTTATTGATTTTATCAAGACTAATGGGGACTACCTATATAGCTAATCCCAACTTAATGATATTAATGGTTTTAACTAATGTCAATTTATCGGTCGAATATGGAAATTCTATTTTGTCGGCTTTTGCTTATGCGACATACGGCGTTGTATTGTGTGGGATTGTTGTAGATATTGAGTTGGGTTATCACTTTTCCCAATTGGCATTAAAGTTAGTAGAACGCTTTAATGCCCAGGAAGTCAAGGCTAAAGTTTTAGATGCTGTTGCCCATCACATTCTTCCTTGGAAAAAGCATTTAAAAGAAACTAGAGCTATGTTATTAGAAGCTTATCAGAGGGCGGTTGAAACGGGAGATGTAGAATTTATTGGTCATGTTTTATTCGAGCGACCTTTTAATTCTTATGCAATGGGATTTGAACTTGGGAAACTAGAGCAGGAAATCGTAAATAACAGTGAAATTATTAGAAAGTTTAGACTAACAAGTTGCTTAAATTATCTTTCTATGTATTTAGAGGTGGTTCGCAATTTACAAGCTAAGTCAAACAATACTATTCAGTTGATAGGAGATGCTTACAATGAAGAGGAATCGCGGGATGTATATCTATTAAATAATGACAAACACGGGTTGTTTTTGCTTTTTTTAAACAAAATGATTTTAGGTTTTTTATTTGAAGATAATTATGTATCGCTCGATAATGCAGACCTGGCACAACAGTATATAAGTGGCGAAACAGGAATAGTTGCTGTTCCGATATTTCACTTTTATGATTCTTTAGTTTATTTAAAATTAGCGAGCGATCGAATACCAATTGAGGATAAAAATAATTGGATCGAGCGAGTGACTCTCAACCAAGAAAAAATGCGTAACTGGGCGCATCACGCTCCCATGAATTACTTACATAAATTTTATCTAGTTGAAGCTGAAAAAGCGCGAGTTTTGGGGCAAGTTGTGGAAGCGATCAACTATTACGATATCGCAATTTCCCTTGTCAAAGAAAACGAGTACATCCACGAAGCCGCCCTCGCTTACGAACTCGCAGGCAAGTTCTATTTATCTTGGGGGAAAGAATTAACAGCCAAAGCTTATATGCAGGAAGCTCGTTACTGCTATCAACTCTGGGGTGCCGTGGCTAAAGTTAAAGATTTAGAAACGCGATATCCGCAATTATTTACGCTCGATCTACCTACAAATAAAAACATTTCAACCACTACATTAACTACGGGCAGCCCTTCTAGTTCTTCCTTGGATATCGCTACAGTAATGAAAGCTTCCGAGGCCATTTCTGGCGAAATTGTACAGGAGAAATTACTGTCCCGATTGATGAAAATTTTGATTGAAAATGTCGGCGCTCAAAAAGGATATTTAATTTTAGAAAGCCAGGAAAAATTGCTGATTGAAGCTGAAGGTGTAATGAATGATGAACGGATAACAGTGCTGCAATCGGAACCAGTAGAAAACTGCCAGGAACTTTCCGAAACAATTATCAATTATGTCGCCCGAACCAAAGAAAATTTAGTGTTAAATGATGCCACTCGTGAAGGTAACTTTACGAATGACCCTTACATCAAAGCACGTCAGCCCAAGTCTATTTTGTGTGCTGCTTTGATGAATCAAGGTCAACTGGCTGCTATTGTTTATCTCGAAAATAACCTTACCGCACAAGCTTTTACTCCCGATCGCCTGGAAGTTTTGCAATTGTTATCGGGACAAGCGGCGATCGCACTTACCAATGCTAAACTCTACGCGGAAGTCAAAGAACGCGAAAACCGACTGACTCAATTTATCGACGCTATGCCGATCGGGGTAGCCGTGCATGATACCACCGGACAGATTACCTACGCAAATCAGACAGCACATCAACTAAGTGCCATTCCCACAATACCCGAAGCAAATACTGAGAAATTAGCAGAAGCTTGTCAACTTTATCTGGCGGGAACTAACGAGTTATATCCCACCGCACAAGTCCCAATCGTGCGTTCTTTGGGGGGTGAAACTGTCAAAGTAGATGATATCGAGTTCCACCGACCTGATAAGATTGTTTCTTTAGAGGTTTCTAGCACTCCAATTGTCGATGAAACTGGCAAGATTAATTATGCGATCGCCACATTTCAAGATATCACCGATCGCAAACAAGCAGAAAAAGTTTTAGCCGACTACAACCGCACTTTAGAACAGCAAGTGAGCGATCGCACTCTCGAACTCCAGCGGGAAATTATCGAGCGACAACGAGCTGAAGAAGCAGCACAAGAAGCCAACCGAGCAAAAAGTACATTCCTCGCAAATATGAGCCACGAATTGCGGACTCCCCTCAATGCAATTCTCGGATTTTCCCAATTAATGAATCGCGGTTCTAACTTATTGCAGGAACAGCAAGAACACCTGAGTATTATCACCCGCAGCGGAGAACATTTGCTGGAACTGATTAACCAAGTATTAGATTTGTCCAAAATAGAAGCGGGACGCACGACTCTCAACGAGACAAATTTTGACTTCCACCGCCTACTGGACGACATCGAAAATATGTTCCAACTTCCGGCACAAAATAAGGGATTGCAGTTATTAGTAGAGCGGATGCCCGACGTTCCCCAATATGTGCGAGCTGATGAAATTAAATTGCGCCAAATCTTGATCAACCTGCTTTCTAACGCGATTAAATTTACCTCCGAAGGCGGCATTTATGTGAAAATTAAAAATCAGGATTTGGCTCAGCAAATCTGCTTTGAGATAGAAGACACGGGAGAGGGAATTGATGTTAGTGAATTAGACAAGATATTTGAAGCTTTTGTGCAAACTAAAACAGGGGAAGAATCGCAACAAGGAACAGGATTAGGTTTAACTATCGCACGTTCTTTTGTGCAGTTAATGGGAGGTGAAATGACAGTCAGTTCTCGTGCGGGAGGCGGTACTATTTTCAAATTTGACATTAAAGTTAATTCCGTTGAAAGTGCCGATCGCCAACGGGAACAGCCAACTAGACGAGTTATTGCGATCGCACCCAATCAACCCCGCTATCGAATTCTCGTTGCAGACGACGCTTTTGACAACCGCCAACTGCTAGTTAAACTGCTTTCCGCGATCGGTTTTGAAGTCTACGAAGCCCAAAATGGGAGAGAAGCAATAGAAAAGTGGGAGCAATATTCACCGCACTTAATCTTTATGGATATGCGGATGCCGGTGATGGATGGGTATGAAGCAACCAAACAAATTAAAGAGGGCAACCACAGGGGGATTGCCCCTACGGAAAACGAGGATTTTGTAGGGGTAGTGCCTCCGTGCCTACACCAGACAGCAATTGTTGCTATAACAGCAAGTAGTTTTGAGGAAGACAAAGCTATGGTTCTTTCTATCGGCTGCGATGATTTTATTCGCAAACCATTTAGAGAAGCGAACATATTTGATGTTCTGCACAAACATATCAGGGTGCAATTCGTTTTTGAAGAACTAAATGCTGCCCCCAGTTTCACAGAAAATGAAGTAAATGTATTGACAAAAACCGCTTTTTCTGAATTACCTCCTGAGTTAGTAGCCAATCTCCAGCAAGCCATTAGCAACCTCGATTTGGAACAGATGCAAACAGTCATCAGTCAAATTCGCGAAATCAATCAGCCCTTAGCTAGGGCGAGCGCAGCTTGCATTAAAAATTTTCAGTACGAACAGTTGCTCAATTTAATACACACATTAAGGGATGAGACATGAACAAAAAACTCCGTCTTACCCGCGAAGAAAGTATTTTAGTGATTGATGATTGTCCGGAGAATTTAAAACTTTTAAGCGGCATACTATCGGCCGCTGGCTATAAAGTTAACCTAGCTCCCAGTGGGAAATTAGGTCTTAACTTTATCGATTCCAACTTGCCCGACTTAATTTTACTGGATATTATGATGCCTCACATGGATGGCTACGAAGTCTGCGAGCAGCTTAAAGCTGCTCCAAAAACTCAAAATATCCCAATAATTTTTATCAGCGCTTTGCAAGAAATTTTTGATAAAGTAAAAGCATTTTCTGTGGGCGGAATAGACTACATTACAAAACCTTTTCAACAACAAGAAGTTTTAGTGCGCGTCGAAAACCAATTACGTCTAAAAAGGATGTCTAAACAACTCATAGACCAAAATATTCTCGAAGAGCGCAACCGCATGGCGCGGGAAATTCACGACACTTTAGCGCAAACTTTTGCAGGTATTATCATACATTTGGGAGCTGCTGAACGGGTAATATCAGCAAATCCAGAACAAGCACAAGTACACATGAAAACTCTCTGCGAATTGGCTCGCTCTGGCCTGACTGAAGCGCGGCGATCCGTAGAATCTTTGCGCCCGCAACTGTTAGAAGATGGTGACTTGTATAGCGCTCTCAACCAAATTGCTAAACAAATGTCATCAGATACTGATACGCGCTCTATTTTAGAAGTAGTTGGCACAGCCTATTCCCTACCATTAGAGGTAGAAAATAACCTGTTGCGTATCGGGCAGGAAGCATTAACAAATGCTTTCAAATATGCCAAAGCTACAGCGATAAAAATTGAGTTGGTTTACGAAACATCCAAGTTCCTTTTGCGAGTGCAAGATAACGGAGAGGGATTTGATACGGAAAGTTTCGGTTTTAGGAATGGCTTTGGTTTATTGGGAATGAGAGAACGCGCCGATCGCATTAACGCGCAACTAATTGTAAACAGCAGCCCCGGAAACGGAACAGAAGTTATAGTTTCAGTTAATCGCCAGTAAAGTAAGGTACACATTTCGCACCATACATAGTAAGTTTGTATTGATATTTTCATTTTTTTTTATAAAATTAACAGGGGAAACATGATTAACCAATCCAATATTATTCGCGTTTTAATTGCCGACGATCATTATATTGTGCGGCAAGGTTTAGTGGCGCTGCTGAATCATGAATCAGATGTTAAAGTTGTGGCGCAAGCAAGTAACGGGCAGGAAGCATTAACAATGTTCCGCGAATATCAGCCCGATGTCACCCTTATGGATATGCGGATGCCCCAAATGGATGGAGTCGCCGCTATTGCTGCGATTTGTGCGGAGTTTCCCAGCGCCCGGATTGTGGTGCTGACGACTTATGACGGCGATGAAAACATCTATCGCGGATTGCAAGCTGGTGCTAAGGGCTATCTGCTGAAGGATGCGGAACCAGAGGAGCTTTTAGCAGCAATTCGGGCGGTTTTTGAGGGTAAAAAGTATATTCCGCTGGCAGTGGGTGTTAAGTTAGCCGATCGCCTGAGTGGCCCTGAATTGAGCGATCGCGAATTAGAAGTCATCCGCCTCATAGTCGCGGGTAAAAGCAACAGCGAGATTAGTGAAGTTTTGCACATCAGCGAAAGCACCGTCAAGTTTCACATCAACAATATTTTGAGCAAAATGGGAGTTAGCGATCGCACGCAGGCCGCGATTTCCGCATTAAAACGGGGGATTGTCAGCCTGTAATTTAATTATAAGTATTTCTACTGAAAAATATGACTGTTATGAGGGCAAATAATGATAAATAAGATCTTAAGTTTTACGCCAAAACTTTTTAGTAAGGCTAAGCTGGAACTCCTAGGACAAATTAGCCCTGCTCAAAAAAAATGCTTTATTCATTTTTGTCCAAATCTCAAGTCAAAGTCCGCGTTTTAAAACAGTTTGCAGCCGCTGTTTCGGCGTCTTTAGCTCTTAGTGCAACAACCAGTTTGAAACCTTCACAGGTATTAGCAGCTAGCAATATCCCCCTCCCAAATCAAAGCTCGACTCAGTTAGTCGCAAAACCTGATTCTAGCTTGCAGTTAGGGCAGTTACGCAGCAGTGTTCCCGTGCAGACAATGCAGCTCGATCCGGGCGGATTTATCCCGATCGCGATCGGCGGTATGATAATTATTCTGGTGCTGCCATTATTTTTTGGCGGATTGGTAGTAATTGGCGATCGCGAAGTCGGAATTGTCAGTAAAAAGTTTAGCTTCGGCGGCAAGTCTTTACCGCCCGGAGATTTAATTGCCTTAAACGGAGAAGCGGGATATCAAGCTGATACTTTGCCCCCCGGTTGGCACTGGGGTTATTGGCCTTTGCAGTACAACGTTCGCAAAGAGTCTCTAACTGTAGTTCCCCAAGGTGAAATTGCTTTAATTATCGCCGCCGCCGGCGAGTCGATTCCGCCGCAGCGCATCCTCGGCAAAATCACAGAATGCGACAATTTTCAAGATGCTCGCAAATTTCTTAAAAGCGGTGGAGAAAAAGGTCGCCAACTCGGCATTCTGACGGGCGGCAGCTATCGAATAAATACGGCATTATTTACGGTAATTACAGCAGCTAATGCTCCCAAACACGGGATGACAGCGGAACAGTTGAAACTGTACAAAATTGCTCCCGATAAAGTGGGAGTTGTGACAACTTATGACGGCGTTCCGATCCAAGATGGCGAAATTGCAGGGCCAATTATTCCGAATCACGACAACTTCCAAAACGCGCAAAAATTTATCACCGCTGGCGGGCGACGCGGTTTGCAGGAACAGGTTTTGCTTTCCGGTTCGTGGAACTTAAATCCTTGGTTTGTCGGAGTTGACCAAGTGCCGATGACCGAAATCCCGATCGGCTATGTCGGCGCGGTTATTTCTTATGTCGGCAAAACCTCAGAAGATGTGAGCGGCGCTGCTTTTACCCACGGAAATTTAGTAAATGTCGGCAATAAAGGGGTTTGGGTAACTCCCCTTTATCCGGGGAAACATCCGCTGAATACTCGCATTTTGAAAGTAGAGTTAGTGCCGACTACTAATATAGTATTGAATTGGTCTGGTAAAACAGAAAGGCACAGTTACGATTCTCAACTTTCGTCTTTAACCGTGCGTTCTCAAGACGGTTTTGCCTTTGATTTAGAAGTAGCTCAGATTATTCACGTAGGAGCTTTGGATGCTCCAAAAGTGATTTCTCGCGTAGGTTCGATGCAGAATTTAGTAGACCACGTTTTGCAGCCGACAATTGGCAATTATTTCCGCAATTCGGCTCAAGCTTATTCTGTATTAGATTTTCTCTCGGCAAGAAGCGGCAGGCAAGCGGAAGCAGCCGAGTATATCAAAGCAGCTTTGCGAACCTACGACGTGCAGGCAATTGATACTTTAATCGGGGATATTTTGCCACCCGCAGAGTTGATGCAAACTCAGACAGATCGCAAAATTGCTGAGGAACAGTGCAAGACTTATGAGGTGCAGCAATTAGCACAAACTCAGCGGCAACAATTGGTGCGGGAAACGGCGCTGGCTGAGATTCAGCAAGAGATGGTGAAATCGGAACAAGGCGTGAAGATTTCTGAGTTGAAAGCGAATTCTCAGGTGAAGCAAGCTCAAGGCGAAGCTGAGTCGATTCGGGTGAAGGGAAATGCTCAAGCTGAAGCTTATCGCGCGGGTGTTGTAGCTTTGGGAGGTTCGGGTTATACGGCTTTGCAGTTAATGCAAATTATAGGCGATCGCAACGTGCGAGTTGTCCCGGATGTTGCGGTAACAGGTAACGGTAGCGGTGGCGGTTTGGTTGATGGTTTGCTGGGAATGATGATGTGGAATCAAACGAGCAAAAATGGAGAAAATGGCGGGGAGTTACCTGTAGTTAACCTACAGAAATCGGAACCTGCAGCCAAGTTATCAGTAGCCCAGGTGAATTCTGTTAAGCCGTCGGCATCTCGCGCTAATTCCCCTGTTGCGAATTCTGAGGCTGATATTGATTCGCGATTTGATGAATTGCCGTTTGACGATCGATCTTTTAGTTAGGCTGTGCCGTTTGTAGCGAGGACTTCAGTCCTCTCTCAGGGTAAACGCATCTAAATTAATTTGACAAACACCTAAATTTGTGCACTACTAAATAACTAAAAAAACCTTCTAAAAATCATTGACTTTAACCA
>NZ_JAUBPI010000086.1:0-26855 GCF_036700645.1 Microcoleus sp. S36b_A4
GGGTAAAAAGGCGATCGTTCCTTGTAGTGCAAGGGTTTGTGAGATTTGAACATTCCCCCTACTGGGGGAACTTCAGTCTAAAGTGCGCGCGGAGTGCCCTGCTAATGACTAATGACTAATGACCACTCAGGCTAATATTGATGTTAACCTGTCCATACCCGAACTCAGACCTGTCCATGACACCCGATGTTTTCCCCGGAGCCGCTGCGGAACCGGCCCCTCAAGCGACACCCGAAGTCAGCCTTGATATGCAAGTCCGCCTTAAAACAGAAGATGGACAGCTACTACTGCTACTCCCCTCAGAAACTAACACCAGTGAATTACCAACAGCCACGGCCTCGACTTGGACTGAACTTTGGCAGCAGCTAAAAGTCAGACTGAATGCAGGAGAACGCTTTTGGCAGGCAAATGCCGAAGTACAATTGATGGCGAACGATCGACTTTTAGATATCCGCCAACTACAAGAAATCGCTGATGCCCTCTCCGAAGTGGAACTGCAACTCAAACGAGTCCACACCAGTCGCCGCCAAACCGCCGTTGCTGCTGCTACAGCAGGCTATTGTGTAGAACAGCAGCCTCCGGTTTCTTCCCTGAATAAAGCCGCAGCCGAAAAACCGCAATCCCTGGCGGAACCTTTATATTTGCAGATGACAGTGCGATCGGGCGTAGAAATTCGCCATCCAGGCACGATCGTACTTTTGGGAGACGTAAATCCCGGCGGCTCAGTCATCGCCGGAGGCGATATCCTAGTTTGGGGCCGTTTGCGGGGAGTCGTGCACGCCGGTGCCGGTGGCAATACCAAAAGCGTGATTATGACCTTGCAGATGGAACCGATGGTGATTAGGATTGCTAAGTATGTTGCCAGAGGCCCAGAAACCTCACCCGCTCAGTTTTTCCCGGAAGTCGCCTATGTGACACCTCAAGGGATTCGGATCGGTAGAGCCTCTGATTTTGACAAATCGCAGTTAGTCGGGGGTAATGAGTAATCGGTAATTGGGAATTGGTGATTGGTAATGAGTAATTAGGAATTAGTAATGAGTAATTGGTAATACTATTTCTCTTTAAGTCTGCACTTGATAATTTTTCCCTTGGCTAAATCAGCCACTAAAGGACAATTTCAAAATTAAGTGCAAATTCATATATAATTAGTATTACAAGGAGAGTTGTGAGTGTTGAGTTAATTCACTGGATAACAGATTGCTGCCAAATTACTAAAGAATAATTGCTAAATATAAACCAACAATAAAACCAATTATCAATTGCCAATTACCAATTACCAATTACCAATTACCAACTACCAATCACCAATTCCCAATAAATCTAAAATCGCTTATGGCTCGCATTATTGTTGTTACATCAGGGAAAGGCGGGGTAGGAAAAACCACCTCCACAGCCAATCTCGGCATGGCTTTAGCTAAGCGGGGACGCAACGTTGCCGTAATTGATGCCGATTTCGGTCTCAGAAATTTAGACTTGCTGCTGGGCTTAGAAAATCGCATTGTTTACACGGCATTAGAAGTTCTCGCTGGAGAGTGCCGATTAGAGCAAGCTTTGGTGAAAGACAAGCGGCAGCCGCGCTTGGTGCTGTTGCCGGCTGCCCAAACTCGGATGAAAGATGCCATCAGCGCTGAGCAAATGAAGCAGCTTGTGGGGATGTTGGGAGCGAAATACGACTATATTTTGATCGACTCTCCTGCTGGAATTGAACAAGGTTTTCAAAATGCGATCGCCCCGGCTCAAGAAGGGATAATTGTCACCACTCCCGAAATCGCTGCTGTCCGCGATGCCGATCGAGTCATCGGCCTGCTGGAAGCCAACAACGTCAAGAAAATCAACCTGATCGTCAACCGGATCAGACCCGCAATGGTGCTGGCAAATGATATGATGTCGGTGCAAGACGTGCGGGAAATCCTCGCAATTCCGCTGTTAGGCGTGGTTCCCGACGACGAGCGCGTCATCGTTTCCACCAACCGAGGCGAACCATTAGTATTGTCGGAAACGGCCTCTTTAGCTGGAACTGCCTTCGACAATATTGCCCGCCGCTTAGAAGGCGAAAAAGTTGATTTTCTAGATCTCAATCCCCGTCGAGAAAACTTTTTTACTCGCCTCCGCAAGTTCTTAAATACTAAAATTATGTGATGTGCTGCAATATTGGCGATCGATCTTTAACAGCAGCGACCGCATCACAAAAACTAGCCCAAATTTTCTCCCCGTGACACCAGTTCCCAAAAAGAATGAAACTGTAGGTCAACTTCAAACCATTAGGGAATGAGTGATTCCCCAATCGAAAATCGAAAATCGTATAACGTTTTCTATGCCTAACCCTTGACAAATCAGCCTGACCCATGATACACACACTTCTCGAACGACTTTTCCCGCGCACCCCTGACAACAGCCGCGACGAGGTAAAACGGCGCCTCAAACTGGTTCTAGCCCACGATCGCTCAGAACTCAGCCCAGAAATGGTTGAGTCTATGCGCCGAGAAATTCTAGAGGTGGTGTCTCGCTACGTGGAAATCGATACCACCGGGTCTGAGTTCTCGCTGGAGAGCGACCAGCGGGCCACAGCACTAATTGCAAATCTCCCGATCCGGCGAGTCAGGATCGAGCATCCACCGGAGAATTTGCCCCAGAATTTGCCCCAGAATCGGCCCGAAAATCGACCCGAATATGTACCGGAGTATGTAGTCGAAATTCTCCCCGACACTACAGAGTGATAGGGATTGAGATTTTATTGTCAGGCAAAGAGTTCGATTCGAGCCGATCGGCATTTAAATTAAACTATAGCAACCGCTTTCGTCGGTTAGAAAATAGACTACAATTAGTGGCCAGTTTTGCAGAGCGATCGCGCAGACTTTGGGGCACAAACTGTAAATTTATACCTCCTTCATCAGGTCATCCGAGCGATCGAGTTAAATGGCATGAAGAAAATCGAAGTTGCTCAAGCTTTGGGAATCCGTCGCAACACCATCGACGCCACAAGTCGATGGTATTGCAACGCAGGAGACTTCCCAGCGGAGCGCCTTGTGGAAACGGCCTGCTAATGGTCACGGGCATCACAAAACAGAGCCAAGTTCCGAGACTTCAAAATAAATACACAAGCACAATAATCCAAGCTGAGATTACACAACTGTGGGAGGCAGGGCATGATTGCTTGGTACTCATACAAAAAAAATAATTAAGAGTTGTAACCCCTATTGACATCGGCACAGTTAGCTAATATTCTTATTGTTTAAGATTTAAAATTCTCCAACTATTTCCAGCAAAAACTTAAACAAAGTTTTCAAGTGCGGCTCCCTCCATAACCACTTCTAATAAAGAGGAAGATTGAATCATGGCAGTATCTCTCACCAAAGGACAACGGGTATCACTTGAGAAAGTTTCACCCGGTCTCTCAGAAGTATTCATAGGACTGGGATGGGACGTTAAAGCTACAGACACGGGTTCTGACTTTGACCTAGACTCATCATTGTTCCTCTTAGGTGCTAATGAAAAATTAATTTCTGACAATCACTTCATTTTTTATAACAATCTCACAAGTCCAGATCCAGACAAATCCGTGCAGCACATGGGAGATAATCTCACGGGGGCCGGCGAGGGGGATGATGAAGTTATCAAAATCAACCTCAAAAAAGTGCCTAATGATGTCCAAAAAATTCTTGTAACTGTAACCATCCATGAAGCACAGCAACGCCGTCAAAATTTTGGTCAGGTGCAAAATGCCTTCGTGCGGATCGTTAATGCCCAAACACAACAGGAAGCTGTTCGCTATGACCTTGTAGAAGATTATTCCATAGAGACGGCACTGATCATGGCTGAACTTTACCGGAAAGACGGTGAGTGGCGTCTCAATGCAGTGGGAGGCGGCTATCAAGGTGGTTTACAAGCATTACTCGATCGCTATAGCTAAAAGGTAAAATACATGGGAATTAACCTACAAAAAGGACAGCGCATCTCGCTTTCCAAAGAAGCGCCAGGGCTAACAAAACTGATCTGCGGATTAGGCTGGGATGTGGCAAAACGCTCCGGTGGAGGTTTGTTTGGGGCTTTTAGCAGTGTTCCAGATTATGACTTGGATGCCTCAGTGATTTGTTTAGATCGAAATGACAAAGTGAATGATATGACCAATATCGTTTATTTTGGCAATCTCTCCCACCGTTCAGGAGCTATTACGCATCTAGGTGATAATCTGACTGGAGCGGGAGAGGGAGATGACGAGCAAATTCTCGTCGATTTATCTCGAATTCCCTCGCAAATTGTCAAACTGGTATTTACAGTTAACATTTACGATTGCATTGCACGCAAGCAAGACTTCGGACAAGTTCAAAATGCGTTTGTGCGTTTGGTTAATACGTCTAATAATCAAGAACTCGCAAAATATAACCTATCAGGTTCTGAATACAAAGGCATGACGGGGATGCTCATGGCAGAAATCTACAAGCATAATGATGAGTGGAAAATGGCGGCGATCGGTAACGGTGTTAAGGTTAATGGGTTACAGGAACTTGTGAAAACCTATGCTTAACAACTCCTTCGGTACATAGATGCTCCTTACTTCCTGGAATCAGAAGTGGACAACAACGATCGAAACCTTTTTTTGTTGATAATAGCTAATCAGCCGGATTTACATTGAAGGAAAACCAATAGAATGGGAATCCAATTAACCAAAGGCGAAAGATTAAATCTTTCTAAAGCTGCTCCCGATTTAAAACACGTGGCGATTGGCTTAGGTTGGGATGTGAGCCAGGTTGGCCCAAGCTATGATATTGATGCTTCTGTGTTTATGTTAGGTGCTGCCGGCAAAATAATTCATGAAAAATACTTTGTATTCTATAATAATCTGAAATCACTGGATGGCTCTTTAAGACATTCAGGAGATAACAGAACTGGGCAAGGTGAAGATGATGATGAGACGATCTACGTAGATTTGACAAAAGTCAAGATTGCTATTGAGCAAATAGTTTTTGTTGTCACTATTCACGAAGGGCTGGAAAAAAATCAAAATTTCAGCCAAGTTAAAAATGCGTTTATCAGGCTTTACAACCAGGAAACAGGAGTCGAGTTAGCTCGGTACGATTTAAAAGAAGCTTTTTCTCAAGAGACAGCCTTGGAGTTTGGCAGATTGTATAGAAAAGACTTAGAATGGAGATTTCGAGCAGTAGGAGAAGGCTATAAAGCCGGCTTGCAAAGTTTTGTTGATAGGTATTTTGTCGAGACTAAACAGGAAGAGAAGAAAGTAGATAGTTCTGTACTAACTCACCAAAAAGAAACCAAACAGCAACCTATTGATATTACAAAAAAAGCAGACATTAGCATTTTAAAAGCCAAAGTAGATATTTGTCTTAAAAAGAAAGGAATTGATGATATCCTAGCAAGAGTTGCTTTGGTGTTGGATATTTCTGGCTCTATGAGCCATCAATATAGTTCTGGTGCAGTGCAAGCGTTCCTTGAAAGAATAGTTCCAGTAGCTAGCAGACTAGATGATGATGCCACTTTAGATGTTTGGTTTTTTGGCTCAACATTCAAAAGAACAAGATCGGTGACGGAGACAAATGTTGATGGCTATATCACAAAAGAAGCCGGCGCAATGAAGAGAGCTTTACTTGTTTTTAAAATGCCTTCTCTGATGCTGGAATTAGGTGGGGGAAACAATGAAAGTTTGGTAATACAAGATGTCATAAAGAAGTATACTCAGGAAAAGGCTAGTAAACTGCCTACATTTATTGTTTTCCTCAGTGATGGAGGCGTTACTAATGAGCCAGAAATTAAAAAATCTATAGTTGAAGCTGCAAAATATCCGATTTTTTGGCAATTTGTGGGATTGGCTGGTTTTAACTATGGAATTCTGGAAAGACTAGATAGTATGGGTGGCCGGCTGGTTGATAACGCTAACTTTTTTCATTTAGACGATTTGGGGAAAATCACTGATGAACAATTGTATGAAAGACTGCTGAATGAATTTCCCGCTTGGATTAAGCAGGCCAGGTTGAAAGGAATATTAAAATAGGGAAATCGGAGCATTTTGTTGGAGACTGTGGCCACTATCAACTCAACCCATAGCCTTAGCTAAAATTAGCTCAAGTTAACAAGAATACTACGATAAAAAATTCCTACAATCAGTCAATGTCTCTGTACGATCGCCTAGACTTAACCAAACACAATCGCCAGCTAAAACTCCCCCTCTCTCAACGGCTAAACCTGACTAAACCCCCCAAACTCCGTTGTCAGGGCTGTCGTTCCCGTATCCGGTCTGAGTGGGAGTTTTGCCCTTCCTGTGGAGGAGTTCTAAGGGATAAAGATAGCGATTTTCGCCGTTGCATTTGGGTAGATGTATCAGGAATGGATGTCGCACCCGAAAATAAAGAAGCGATCTTTTCCCTGTTGATGGACGCCTTCTCCAAACTCTACGGCGCATTTAGAAGCATCAAAGTATTTTTGACATCTGATCCCCCCGATCGCAAAGAGTGGGGCGAAGATTTTACTCATGTTTATATATTCGTGGATAGCCAGCCGGTTGACTATCTCGGCGTGGCTAGCTTCAAATCGGGAATGGTTACAGATCGGGCGATTATTCGGATTGACCAAGTATTCTATGCTTCTTGCAATGCCAGCCTTAGTCTCAATCAACTATCTAACTTAATTGCAAATACCATTGCCCATGAAATAGGACATACACTCGGACTCGATCATTCTGCACTTCCGACCGATGTCATGCACAATGGACTCGTTCATACTGTTCATAGCTTAATGCCTCCCTCATTTCACGCAGAGCAAATAAACTCAATGAACAATGCTATTCGCAGATATAAAGCCTTGAATAATTGATTGGCTAGAACCCTAAAATAGCTGAATTTAGAGATCGAATTCCCCAGGATTAATGCCTACAGCATGGCAAGCTTCTTTGACAACCTTCTTTTCATCTTTGTCAAAATTACCATCTGCACCACCGATAATAATGCCAATTTGGATGACTGCACGACCTTGATCTAGTTTTTTATTAAGTTTCCCTATCGCTTGGATAGCCTCAATTTTACCAAAATCGAAGTCCTGTGAGAGCTTCTCACAATAAAAATCAAATTTTTGCTTTAACTCCGACGCCGGAAAAATTTGGAGTGTTTTATTGGAAATTATTAGAGCCGCCGTTTTTTGTCTTTCCTCGGTATTGATAGTGCCATCAGCAGCCGCAATCAATGCACATATTGCCATGGAGGCATCAGCAAAATCATTGTTTTTAAACTTGGAAATATTGGTTTGCAGAGAATCATTGATTTGTGATACGTTCTGCTTTAATTTCTCCCAGAAAGTCATTTTTTCTCCTGTTTGGTGAATGAGATATGATGTTTATGACCGGAGTCATAGTAATCTAAGCTGCTTTTAACTTGCCAAGCAATTGCCAGACCCTGTAAGACCCTTAAGTTGATGAATTACACTCCTGTAGTGTATCATGGTTCTTGAGTTTTTAGATTAATCAAGTCAATCTTTATAACTAATCGCTCTTTCACAGGTTTGTTCGTGGTCTATCTTACTTAATAATTAAGTCCTCTTTCCAGAGTATCTTGTAACTGAAGTTCCAACGGTCGGTCAGAGCGAATTTTCAAACCAGGTAAATCGTGTTTGACTAACGTTTTTTCGCCGGTTTCAGCAGTTGCCAACGGCCAGAGTACCCAGCGGCTGCCAGGGGAAAGAGTGCTTAAACTTGCAGAGTTTTGAGTCAGCCAAATTATCGGCAGTTTCGACCGATTATCGATCGCATCTTCCCCAGCATTAACCGCCGCTAAAGTTTCCAAAACTACCCGGTTGCCCGAAACGAGTCCAGTCGCGGCCGTCCAAAGTTTGACGTTTAACAGGCGCTTGCTAGCATAGAAGTAAAGAGACGCAGCAACTGTCACGGCTCGTTCAAATTCTTCTGGCTGCCACGCCGCAGCGCTGTCGAGAGCAATAATAATTTCTTGACCGCCGGCTGCAACTTCTAACTCTCTCACCCGCAGTTCTCCGTAGCGGGCGCTGGTGCGCCAGTGAATCAGGCGGGTCGGGTCTCCGTGGCGGTAAGGTCTCAGGTTGCGGGTGAGGCCTTCGGTAGCAGTTTGCGATCGACTGCGATTGTAAAATTGCGGGCTGTCTTCTTGACCGATGCGATCGATCAAAGGACAAGTGCTCAACGGCAAAACCTTTGGATACACAACCGCCACCGCTTTGACTGGGCGGCTGCGTCTGCACCAAAACAACCCTAAAGGTGCCGCCGTCCTCAAGTTTACCTCTTGCCAACGATAGACGCCGCGCTGCCGGACTTCCAGATAGTATGTATCCCTGTATATACTGTTCGGCTCTATGACTTCGATCGGGCGGACAACCGGTTCTCCCAATACAAACGGCAAGATGTCTACCACTTGCAAGAGAGTCTGAGGTTGGCGGGCGCGATTTTCGATTTCTAGTTCGACGGTGATTTGATCGCCCGCACTCACCGGTTCGATCGGGCGGCGACGGACTTCCAGCGAACGGAGCGATTTTCCCGGCAAAACCGCCGCTACTCCCAACAGCGCCAAACCCCCACCGCTGAGCACGTACAGCCACCCAGACATTGTATTAGTCGCCGACCCAAAAAAGAAAACCGTCATCCCCGACAGCAGCCAACCCGCGTAGGCAGGGGTAACAGCACGATTTTCGAGCCAGTCGGCGATTTTGTGACCGATGTTCATAGGAGTTGAAATTGTTAATTACTCGATCGCCCCATCCAGCCTAATTGTAAAATATTCTCAGCATTTAACACCGAATTAGCTGCGAGCGATAAAATTAGAAATCGGGCATTTTTTCGCAATAAATCTACATTGACCCCGCCCAAGAACGGATACAAGCCCCCGACACTCAGTCAGGGTCGATCTCCAAATTTTAGACTCTAGTTCCTGCTCCCAGATTAATCTGTCGAGTAAATCTAAAATCTAAAATCTAAAATCTAAAATAGACTGACTGGAGACCAAAAAATGAACCCATTAAACAATCCTACACCCCTTCAACCAGAGGCTCAAGGCCGCCGACGAACACCGCCCCCGCCCCCGCCCTTGGCTGCAACTCCCGCGCCACCTCCACCTGCGCCGAGTGCGCCCCCCGCAGCCCAGCAGCAGCGGCCTGTCGAGACACCCGTCAGTACGATCGAACAAATGGTCAGAGATGCCCATAGCGCAGGAGCTTCCGACATTCACATCCGAGTCGGCCAAGTACCTCGATTTCGGATTCGGGGCGTGATGCAAGTAGCAACTAACCACCCCAAAGTAACCCCAGAAATTTTTGAAAATTACCTAGCCGAAATTCTCACCCCCGAACAGCGAAAACAATTTGCAACTACCAAGGAATTAGATTCAGCAATTTTTTACCCAGGCTTCGTGCGTTGTCGGCTAAACTGTTTTGATTCTCTCAGCGGCGGTGCCCTAGTATTGCGGTTGATTAGTTTGGAAATACCTACTATCGATTCCTTGAGGTTGCCAGAAGTTTTCAAAAATATCATTTTGCGATCGCAGGGATTAATATTGGTTACGGGGCCTACCGGTTCGGGGAAATCGACAACTGTAGCTGCGATGATCGACCACCTCAACCAGATGGAGCAAAAGCACGTAGTTACAATTGAAGACCCGATCGAATTCATTCACCCTTCTAAAAAATGCTTGGTCAGCCAGCGGGAAGTCGGCTTGCATACCCACGAGTTTCAGCAGGCTTTGCGGGCTGTTTTGCGGGAAGATCCAGATGTAATTCTGATCGGGGAAATGCGCGATCGCGTTACCATCAATACAGCGTTGCAAGCAGCTCAAACGGGTCACTTAGTATTGGGAACTCTCCACACTCGCAGCGCCATTAACGCTATTAACCGGTTGTTGAACCTCTACCCGCCCGAGGAACAACAGGCGATGCGGATTCAAATTTGCGATTCTTTAGTAGCAGTAATTGCCCAACTTTTGCTGCCAACAGTTGACAACCGTCGGGTAGCAGTTCACGATATTTTGGTGAATACACCTGCCATGCACGATTACTTGATGAAAGGTGCTGATGATGAAGCTTTCCGATTAATGGAGCATGATACTTACGAAGGAATGCAGATTATCAACCAGGGTCTTTACAAACTGGTGCTTGAAGGCAGAGTGACGATCGAAGAAGCCGCCAAAACTTCTCCCGAAGCCAGCGATTTAGACCGTCGCTTGCGGACAGGGGGCTATGATGTTGGGGACGCTCGTGGCTTTGAAGGCAGCAAAAAAGAACGCACCGTTCGCGCCTAATAGCAGCACACATACAGGGGTAGGCACTGCAGGACTACCCCACCCATCAAGTAACAAGATTTTTAGCAGGCGGAAATATTTGATTAAGGCTTTTGTGCGTATTTTTACTTAAAATAAAACTATATTTAGTACCCAAAAATACATTTTAATTAAAAAGTAAAATGCTATCATCAATAATGTCGAGTGTATTGTTAAGTTTTTTAAACGTAGACCCTACTTTACATAAACTTTAAAATTGCGTGAAAACTCGTAGGTTATTGCAAAGAAATAGTAAAGATATGTTCGGAGTATTGCCAACACTCAGCCATTTAAGTATATAGTTGTAGTGACAAATATTTGATAGAGAACATTCCGACTTTGCCGATATTTGCCGATCGCAGAAGTAAGCAGGTTACAAAAGGGCTTAATAAAACTACAAGCCCAGCCAATGGCGTGTTTTCCTAATTAAGTAGCTTTCCGTCGAAAAAATCCTAAAACCAAGCAGACTTTTAAAGATTCTGTCCCTCGAAAATTTGTTTAACAACGCGCTTATCAGCAACGGTATTTCTAGAATTTAAAGGAGCAAAAAAAGTGAAGAGTGCATTTAACCAAAGAGAAGTGTTTGAAGGTGTCAGCAAAGCGGAAATAATTGAGCGCATCCAGCAGCTAGTTCCGCCCGGTTCCCCGGAACCCCAAGATCCTGAAATCCTCGCGGCCTTAAAAACTCTCACAGCACAGCTAATCGCAGCCTATCAAGCCGACGGACAATTAGAAAGCGAACCTTTTAGCGACGTGCGCGGTCGCACTATTCACCTATACGCATCTGCAGTCACCAGCCAAATCAAAGGAAAAACCATCTTAATCACCGGAGGAGAAGGATGTGTCGGTCGTTTCTTAATCGCAAAACTCCTCGAATTAGGCGCAACTAAAATCATTTCCGCAGACAACGCCCGATGTCAAAACCCCGAAGAAAATCTCCCGCTTTTTACCAGAGAAGGTGCTGTAACTTTCTATGCCGTCGATATTCGCAACCTCGACGCGCTCAAACACATATTTGAGGTAGAAAAACCAGCAATTGTTTTTCACCTAGCAGCCCAGCGCCAACCCGGACTAGCTGAAATCAAAATCCGAGAAACAGTTACAACCAGCCTGTTAGGATGTAAACACGTCATTCAACTCTGCGAAGAATACGGCGTAGAACACTGCATCTTCTCTTCGACAGGCAAAACATCTCGATATTTTACAACCGAAGTTTACGCCGCCTCGAAGAAGTTTGCCGAATGGCAATTTGCCAAAGCAGCTCAAGAAGGAGGCGTCACTTACGGGATGGTTCGCTTTACTCATATGTTGGAAAATAGCTTGTTCTGCGAGCAAATGTCCAAAAAAGTAGAGCAAGGTAAAACTGTCAACGTTCACGCTCCCCACCGCTACGTAACTGCTCAAAATCTTTTTGAAGCCGTACATTTATTGCTGAATTCCCTGATTGTGTCCGTTCCCGGAAAACTGAAATTTGTTGCCGTAAGTAATCTCGGGTGGCCGACAGAAACTTTGGAAGTAGCTCTTTATAAAATTCTTGAATCAGGCAAAAATCTGCCGATTTATTTTCAAGGACTTTTGCCGGGATACGAAGAACCATTTTTCCTTGGACAGTTTGACTGGAAAAAACCTACAGACATTCACCTTTTAATTAATGTGTTGGAAGATCCTTTTAGAAGTATTAACGATACAGGCGACATGGTGAGTGTAGAATTAGCTCCTTTTTCTTTGCCTGTCTTAGATAAACAAGTGTCGAAGCTGGAAAGCTTAATCATCGATCCAGATTTCCCCGAAGTGCAAATCAAGCACGCTCTTGTAGCAGCGGAAAAAGAAGTGATTGCTTCCTCTTTTGCGTGGAGTGCCCCTGAAGACTTGTTGAAGATTTTGCAGTGGGGAATCAATCCCAAGAAATTGCAAGGTTACGGAACGGAAATCGCTGACTATAGCGAGATTATCCAACTCCTCCTGCAAGGAATCTGCGGCCGGCTTAACCAAGAAGTCTTGCACAGTGCTGGAGTTACTGCAGATGAGTTTGATGACTTAGTTGAGAGTCTTTCTACGCTGGATGTGATTCAAGCAGAAGTGGGATATTTGCGATCGATATCGAGATATCTCAGAGAATTTGCAGCCCCCGCACAGTTCACCACCAAAAAATCTGAACCTGTTGCTATGCCCGATGCAGCGTAGCTTGAACATAATTTTGAGTTGGGAGATTGTTTCCTGAGTAGCCACCCACAGGGGATGAATGAGTTATATCAATTCCGGTTGCAGGAGCGAAATGATTCTTGACTGTTGACTGTTGACTGTTGACAGGCTGGTCGAAAAACTAAATGGTTGAGTGTTAACTGTTGACTCGATTTTATGATTCCGATGCAACCGGATTTGATGTTAAACATCGACGAAGTGTTTAGTTGATTAAAAAAAATATAACACCCAGAAACCAGGTTTCTAAAAGAAACCTAGTTTCTCCAGTCTGGGCTTGTTTGATGTTTAATTAAATAGAGTGACTTAACATTGTCATAATAGACATGATATGATATCATATTCGATCGCACAACCGCAATCAAATTAATTTGTAGTGAGAACGATCGTCCTAGTAGTTTTAGGAAGACTTAAGTCCTCACAACAAAGGTGATAACGGTGATTTTTTGCAGGCATGATAGGATGATACTTGAGATAGAGTGGCGCTGTGAGTTAACAAAGGTGCAATTAGATTAAATAAACTCAATGAATGCAACCAATAAAATTAAATTAAGGTACTATAATTGTGGAAATTAATCAGCTACTCTTCCTATTGATAGATGTTGTGCTATTGGCGATCGCCCTGATCCTTCTCATTCCCGTTACAGTTCTATTTCTAGAATGCAGTGCAGCTTTCTTCTCCGGCTTCGACCCCACAGCGGAAACTAAAGCACCCCGCCCCAAAGTAGCAGTTTTAATTCCCGCTTACAACGAAGCAGCAGGAATTGCCGCCACCATCTCCACCATATTGCCACAGCTAACACCTCAAGACCGCCTGTTAGTGATTGCTGACAACTGCACGGACGCCACGGCAGAAATCGCCCGTAACTGCGGTGCAAGTGCGATCGAGCGCCAAGACACACAACGCAAGGGCAAAGGATACGCACTGGATTTTGGCTTGCAGTCGATCGAATCCGACCCCCCCGAAGTAGTCATCATGGTTGACGCAGACTGCATCTGTCAGCCAGACTCTATAGAAAAATTAGCCAGGGTTGCAGTTGCTGAACAAAGACCCGTGCAAGCAACTTATCTCATGGAACAGCCACCAAATCCTACTCCTAAAGATTCCATTTCTGCTTTAGCTTTTCTTGTGAAAAACTTAGTTCGTCCCAGCGGATTAAAAAAGTTAGGATTCCCATCATTACTAACAGGTACTGGCATGGCTTTTCCCTGGTCGATAATTCGATCAGTTTCCCTAGCTAGCAGCAATATTGTTGAAGATATGCAGATGAGTTTGGATTTGGCGATCGCCGGACACCCAACAGTATTCTGCCCCGAAGCCAACGTCACCGGGTGTTTGCCACAGCAGCAGCAAGCAGCTAAAAGTCAAAGAACCAGGTGGGAACACGGTCACATACAGACATTGTTAACTCAAACTCCCCGGCTGACTGCAGCTTCAGTCGAGCAAAAACGTTTTGACTTATTGGCGATCGCCCTCGACTTATCCGTCCCTCCCCTATCGCTTTTAGTCGCTATTTGGCTAGCCGCTTTTGCCGCCTCATTAATAGCAGCAATTTTGGGGACATCCCCAATTCCAGCCGTCTTGTTAGGACTACAAGGATTGCTGATTTTAGTTTCCATTGTCGGCGCTTGGGCAAAATTCGGGAGGGCGGATATTTCCGGTTCCACTTTGTTATCTGTACCTTTTTACATCCTGTGGAAAATCCCTTTGTATCTGGGTTTTCTCCTCAAGCGGCAAACTAAATGGGTACGGACAGAACGCGATGTTTAGTATTTGTAGAGTGAGTTATTCAGGTACTTGACGCAACTCTACAATCTCGTTTCTGCAGCATATTTAATAAACGGGTGCGGACAAAACGCCATGTTTAATCGTAACTCCCCGCAGGGGGTAAGTTCCGATTAAGGAACGCCCAAAGTAAAAACACAAAATAAAAAGAAAAAATCTGAAGCTGGAAAATTCCAACTTCAGACTTTTACTAACTCCCCGGGTAGGATTTGAACCTACGACCAATCGGTTACACTTATCCCAACGTTTCCGAAGGGGGCGGACTATTTCATCATCCCTACAAATCAAGTTTGTGATCTGTCGTCGGATGTCGGGCGCTATGAGATTTATTGGTTAGGCTCCTCATCTCTAGTCTCTGCACCTTTCTGGCTACTTGTGGTTTAAACCACGGCCTTTCGCCAGACTTGGCTCAAGATTGCCGCCACCCGAAGTGCTGCGGTTTCCTTGAATTCACCCGATTTTTCAGTACCCGTTACCGGATAGAGCTGCTATGTCACTAGGGCTTTTGGTTGATGCCAAAGGCTTGCATTCATTACAGCCGACCGCTCTGCCACTGAGCTACCGAGGATTGGGGGTTTTTGTTACCCACATTTACTAACAATAGCTGAACTTACTCGATTTGGCAAGGCCTTTGAGAAACTTTTTTTTTATCAGACAGCGAGCGGGTTTCAGCAGCTAATGCAGCCCCATTCTCAACTTGGCGAGGCGCTGCTGGGATTCTGGATCGAGGGAACTGGCAAGAAAGCGACTGGAATTTTGCTTGCGGGATTTGTGTCGGCGCTCGCTGCGGCGGGCGGTGGATTCTACGTCAGCCGCTAGTTGTTCGGCGGACATCCATTCGGCACCGTAGCCGACTACGGTCAATTGCTGCGCTCGGTCTGAGGTGGCGACAATCATGCGGCCTTTGCCTTTGACCGATCGCAACTCGTAGCGCAAACTAGCACAAGATTTTTCAATATAGGTATCTGCTGTCTGACCGAAGTCAGTGTAGTGCACTGATAAATTTTTAGTAATAATTTCTTTAACGCCGGGAGTATCTCGATAGTGCGCGTCAAACACCAGCCTGGCCTCAAAATCTTGAACGGCGCTGTAGTTAACTAAAACCTCTATTAACTCGCGGCGAGCGGTTTCGAGTTCATCGCGATCGCGCTTCTCTCGGAGTCGAGGCCAAAGTCCAATTATGTTATAGCCGTCTACAAGTAAAACTGCTTGTGATACATAGGGTGACATGGTTCAAGGCTGAAGAGCTCCAGCACGTATAGGACATTATTTGCATTGTTCATCAAAGCTTTTGTTCAATAATATTACCTATTGATGTGTAATTGCTAGGTTACATCGCAATAATTAAACCCCCCAGACCCAGCTTTACCTGAGTTTTGGGGGGTTAGATTAACGGATAAATTTTCCAGTTTATTCGGCCGATTCCAGCGATACGGGCGATGGCTTACGCCCCGCTTCCCTACGTACAACTGTCGGCAGGGATATTTTCTCAACAGCAGGAGTACAACCGAGCCACTGCACCGACAACTCGGCGAACTGCTGCGGGGGGCCGCTCACGCAAAAACGAGTCGGTAGCGCAGTACCAGGATTCCGCAGCCCCAAAAGCTCCAATTCTCTGGCTGCAGCAGCCACCACCCGTACCGCAGGATCGATCAATGTCACCCCAGCAGGCAAAAGCGAGCGAAGCACAGGAGCCAACAGCGGATAATGAGTGCAGCCGTAAATCAGCGTATCGATGCGCTGCTGAATCAAAGGAGCCAAATATTCCCGCGCCACCTCACAAGTATAAGGGTCGTGAATCCGGTTTTGCTCCACCAGCGGCACAAAAGCCGGACAGCTAACCTGCCAAACTAGGCAAGAATCGTCCATCTCCAAAATCGCATTTCGATAAGCATTGCTAGCAGCCGTAGCAGGAGTTGCGATGACCCCGATCCGCTTGCCTTGCTGCACCGCAGCCTGCGCCCCCGGCAGAATTACTCCCAGCACCGGGATATCAAATTCAGCCTGCACCATCTCCATCGCCAAAGCAGAACTGGTGTTGCAGGCCATAATGACCATTTTCACATCCTGTTCCACCAACCACGCCATAATTTCGCGGACAAACTCCACAATTTCCGACGGCGTGCGAGTGCCGTAAGGCAGCCGCGCCGTATCTCCAAAATAAAGTATCGATTCGTTGGGCAATTGTCGGTACAACTGGGTCAAAACAGTCAAACCGCCCACGCCGCTGTCAAAAATACCGATTCTTTGTTGTCCAGAGTCTGTTGTCATTTGTTAATAGTTAGTTATCTGTTGGCAGTTGGCAGTTGGCAGTTGGCAGTTGTCAGTTGTCATTTGTTAATCGTTTGCGGTGGCTAATAACAGATAACCAATAAGATTAATCAACAGTCAACAGTCAACAGTCAACACCCCACTGCCTATTATCTTTGTTGAAGATAAAACAAAATGCCGCGAGCGATCGAAGCCGCCATTTGACTGCGGTAAGCTGGGTCAGAAAGCCTAGCAGCATCCTCAGCACCCGTCACAAAACCCACCTCCAGCAAAACAGAAGGCATAGAAGTCTTCCTCAAAACATAAAATCGCGCCTGCCGCACCCGGCGGTCAGGCGCCCCCGTGCCCTCCAAAATACTGGCGTGAATCACCCTCGCCAAATCTTGGCCGTTATTGAAATAATAAGTCTCAATCCCACTGATATCCGGCCGACTCATATTAATCGCATTCGCGTGAATGCTGACAAACAAAGTAGCATTCACTCGTTCCGCCAAAGAAACTCTGGGTTCCAGGTCGATTTCCCTGTCATCAGTCCGAGTCATCACCGCCTGCACGCCTTGCTGTTCCAGCAGCCTCGCCACCTGAAGCGAGATATCCAAAACAATCTCCTTCTCCTGAATGCCCTGAATCCCGACTGCCCCCGGATCGCGGCCACCGTGACCAGGATCGATCACTATTACGGCGCGGCGGTTTGAAGCTTGGGGCAACTCATCGGTTCCGAAAGTCCTTCTCGGCAAAGGTTGCTGCTGGCTGGGAGTGCGAGTGAAAGGCTGCTGCGCGCTAGCATTCGATCGCAACTGCAAAGACAGCAACTGCGGGTTTGGTCTCGTCACCCTACCTACCTCTACCCCCGATCGCGGCTGCACCCAAATCACCACAGTCTCCGCATCTTCTTGGCTGGCTGTAAACGATACAGGACTGTTGGCATCGAGCTGAGGAATTTCCCCCGTTAGGACACCAGAAGCGATCCTGATCCAGTAAGATCTCGACCCCTGGTCCCAGCCACTGGTATAGGAGACTTGGCGGTCAGTTCTCACCACCAGTTGCGTGCCGTTACTGGCTAAATCAATTGACTGAACTCTCGCTAAATTTCCTTGAGCTTGTCTAGCCGGAGGATCTACAGTCAGGCGGCGGGGAACAGAGGGCTGTCGTACTACACTTCCAGGCAATAGCACAACCCCGCCCAAATTGCTCACTGACGCCCGCCACTGAGTATTAGGACTCTTCATCCGCAAAGTCACGCGGGTAACGGGCGGGTCTGTTGGCAGTTGCCGGACTTCAATCTTGTCAACCCCGTGCTGACCGTTAGTTTGAGGCTGTTGGCTGCTTAGGCTTGGAGCTAAACTCGCTCCTTCAATATCGAGGGTGGCAATGTCCCCAGCCCGACTTTGTTGAAAATTAATTTGGGGGCGACCGCCCTCCGTGCGGACTAAAAAACCGTCCGCCGTCACCTGAACGTTCTGAACTACAGTCGCCTCGGCCGACTGGGCTTGGGGTGCTGAAGATTCAACCGATAACCTTTCTCCCCCCGGCTCTGAAATCGGATTTTGAGTTTCTCCCCGCACCGGCGTTGGCAAATCCACTGTCCACTCGCTCGGAGAAATCCCCCGGAATTTTACTTGCTGAGGGTCTATAGTAAACCCGTCTCTGATCTCGACCACAATTCTGGTCGTATCGTTGTCAAACTGCCCTACCCGCACCGATTCGATCGCCCCTGAGAGCGGTCTGCTGACCGATGGACGACCCAGACTCGTCCCCGGCAAGTCGATTACCAACCGCATCGGGTTGAAAATCAGTTGAGCCTTGGGTTGTACTCCCCCGTCTGTTGTAATGTAAAGCCGGTTCTCTGAAGCATCAAACCGCCAAGATTGCAGTCTAGCTGCTTCGGCGGCTCCGGCGAGCAAAAATACACTTAAGAAACTCGGTAGTAGCCAGTGGAATTTCACGACAGTTTTTTCCTCGTTTGCGTTACTGCCAAAAGCTGGAAGGGCGCTGCTTGCCCTCAGAGGCTTTCAGCAGTTAGCCGCCAGCAGACCGGGGGCACGGGAGCCCTCAGTTGTTGGCTAAATTGACTTTTTTATGCGTTAACAGGCTCCCAAATGCCAGATACGGGCATTTTTGAACTTTCCCGTATACTTGGGGGCGATCGGTTATAAGCAGACTGAAAGATTGTTGGCACAAGGGAAGGTATTTATTTTTAGGAGCAAGAAACAAGGTGTTTCTTGAAGCTAGAAGGTACAAGTTAGAAGGTAGAATTTTACCGTTCTTCCAGGGAGGGGTTTCATCGCTCTTTAATGTTGGCGAAGCTCGTTACGGCAAGGGTTATAATCCGCTTTACACTTGCGTTTTGTTCTAACTTTTCCTAAACTACCTCAATAACTTAACAACTTACCTCGGTAACAATCCGGATTTCCAAGATTGAGGTAACTTTTCAAGGTCACCAAATGTTAGTCCCTGACAAACTGACATATTTTTTGGAAAAAGCTTTTTTGCTACTTTTTTGCTAAGAGATTGACAGTTAAATACAACTACATATCGCCCCTGCTCTCTTTTTTTCTGGATTTTTTTAATCAGTGGCTTTCGGTGCTGCTTGACACTTAGTGGGGCGATCTTAATCGCGCCCGCCAATTTTACACTATGATAGCTAGTCCATGTTTTCAGCAGTAACGGGAGAGTTTTGTGTGTTACTTGGGTCGGCAATGCTTTGTACTTTCGACTCTTTTTGAGTGAACGATCGACACCCAGAGCATTGGTTGGTTGACCTGAGAAAAAGTTTTGACCGTAGATATAATAGTTATTGCAGTTGTAAAGTTTGTTGGACAGCAAAGACAATCGATCGGCTTCTGGGTAAAACCTGTGATTTGGTTTAATGACTTGCCTTTCGACTAACTGCATAACTTGGATGTGTACTACCAGTTAGAGAAGATACACTATCTTGGTGATTGTGTCAATCTCTGACCGAAAGCATCCAGGATACAAGCCCCCGGATTCATTCCAACGCACAGACTCAGGACCGGTGAAATAAAAAACCTGTATCCGATAAAGAAGCTCTCGAATTGATCCGTGGGGTCAATGCTTCAATTCTCAAATCTAAAATCTCAAATCTAAAATCGATTGACCTTCTAAAAAAATGGCAATCAATAACAGTAGATACATGACATCACAGAAAGACGGAGACTTACTTTCCTGCAGGAGTCGTCCACAGCAAACAAGTGGTTTAGGTTAGCTCAAGCCTGTAGATAGCCGCTGGGGAGTCAATCTCGAAGATCAAATCGACTGACTCTCAAGATAGGGAAGTTTTGTACTATAGCAAATGCCCTGACGGTGAGGACCTTCTTAATTTGTGAAACCTAAGCGGTCGATTGCGCCTTCTTGCAGGACTTCTTTTTACCCGCTTTGCTTCGCCCCTAGAGCTTTCAACATCTGCTATACAATACCCCCCCGTGCGATCGAGTTCTAGCAAATTTATTTTTGAGCGGGATCGATAGCTGCAAGTTATTTTTTCCCTTAGTAATCCACGGGCCGATGTCTAATCAACAGTGCTGCAATTCGCTCTCGCCCATAGGTGCAAAATTCCGGCTCATCCAGTTCAAAATTGCTTGATTTACTTGTTCCGGGCATTCATCCTGGGGACAGTGGCCGGCATTGTCTAATTCTACTAGCTCTACATAATTGGGATTGCATTCGACAAATTGGTGGGGTCGGGCGAACCGAGGGGGAATCATCCGGTCTTGTTTGCCCCAAATTAACAGCATGGGGATTGTTAAATTTCGCATCACAATCTTGACACTGGGGCAAAATTGTGAGCTGCCTACAGCTTTAAATAAAGCGCAGAAGGCGCGGGCGGCTCCCCGATCGCCCGCTGGTCCTGCTAGAATTTCCACTAATTCGTCGGTAACAGCTTCGGGGTTGGAGTAGGCAAAGCCAATCCAGCGACGGACAAAGGAAGGCTTGCGGGCTAAATAAAACAGAGGCCTGAGTATGATCGGAGAAACAAACAAACTTTCAACGGCTTCGATCGCCGGAAGCAGCCATCCAGGAACCGCCTCGGCTCGCACAGAGGGGTCTGGAAGGCTAATCATTACCGTGCCGGCCACCATGTCCGGGTGAGCTGCGGCGACGGCCAGACAAATCAGTGAGCCGATCGAGTTTCCTGCCAATATTACTGGCTCTCTGATAAAAGTTAGCCAAAAATCATAAACTTGATCGACCCACAAAGACACAGAGTAGTCGATCGGAGCTTTTTGGGAAGCGCCAAACCCTAACAAATCCAAGGCATAAACGGTTTGGTTTTCGGCGAGTTGGGCGAGATTTTGTCGCCAGTGACCGATCGAAGCTCCAAACCCGTGCAGTAAAATAATCGGCGTTCCCGATGCGTGCTGGGCAATTGCCGGGGCCGCAGAATCTTGAGATTTGAGCGCGCCTTGATTTCGCCCCAAAGTCGGCCGCAAATAAGTGTAGCGAGTTTGCCAACCCCGCCACATCCAGTCTCGTTGAGTTCCCACCCGTTGGTGCCACAGCAGAGAATTTGTCAATTTTGCCTCAGCTCGCAACATAAATTTACACTTGCTTATACCTATTCTACAAGGCAAATCAGGCGACTTGGGGGACTTGTCCGACCGGGCGAGATGGGCGTGGAAAAGCGACTTTAGCTCATCCTTAAGCTTTTACCCTGAATTTGTGACGGTTTTGTCGTCAATCGGGCAAGGGGGCGGACGATCGTGTGTGAAGTTAAAATAAAACTAGGCAGAAACTCAGCCAGACTGAGTAGAATAGCAAGTATTGTAAGAATTCATTTACGATCGTCCAAATATTCCCCAAGGCTTTAGCGCAGGGGACACAGGGCGCGGTAGTACGTCCGGTAAGGGTAACACCTTATAAAACAGTTTGATCGTCAATCGTGAAAAATTGACCAATCAAACCTGTAACTATCAAAAAGCTTCGCTATTAAACTACTGCTTGTAAAACCATTCATGCCTGTGATTGAAAGAAGACAAAATCGCAACCTACCCCAGATCAACGAAAATATTCGATACCCCAAAATCCGGGTAATCGATACCGACGGCGCGCAACTAGGGATATTGACGCCTGCAGAAGCGCTGCGCCTGGCAGAAGAAAAAGAACTCGATCTCGTACTTGTCAGCGACAAAGCTGACCCGCCCGTATGCCGGGTAATGGACTATGGGAAGTACAAATTTGAGCAGGAAAAGAAAGCGCGAGAAGCAAAGCGGAAGCAGCACACTGCCGATGTTAAAGAAGTGAAGATGCGCTACAAAATTGAAGAACACGACTACCAAGTGCGCCTCAAACTAGCAGACCGCTTTATCAAATCTGGGGACAAAGTAAAAGCCACGATCATGTTCAGAGGTCGGGAAATCCAACACAGCAACCTAGCAGAGGACTTGCTTAAGCGCATGGCCACAGATTTGCAGGAAATCGCAGAAGTGCAGCAAGCGCCGAAAAAAGAAGGACGCAGTATGATGATGCTGCTGTCGCCGAAAAAAGTATAAATAGATAGTCATTAGTGAGCAGTCATCAGTCATAAACTGGTGACTGATAGCTGATGACTTCCGAAGTTAGTCAGGAATAAGCTACCACACAGGGAAATCAACGCTGCATGGAAAATTTTCAAATCAGCGGTTCGGCGGGAGTAAGACAAGGAGTGCTACGATCGCTCAACCTGCGATCGGAAGAAGTAGAGCGAACCGTACTGATGTTCCTCGTCTACACTCTAACCTCTGTCGGGCTGATCTGGCTGGAACTCAGCACAGTAGGTCTGTTTTTAGACGAGTACGGTGCCGACAAAATGCCTTTTATCTACATAGCCAGTGCCTTTATCGGTTCTGGCTTGGGATTTGTCTACTCGTGGCTGCAAAAAATCCTGCCGCTGAGGCGCACCGTCGTAGTGGTTCTGGGCATGATGTCGGTACCGCTATTTTTGTTTCGATTCGGCATCGGCTACGAAAATACTAAGATAGCTGGCATCAGCATCGCTTTTATTACTATTTTTTTGATGTGGCTATGGGTGGAAGCTTGCTATGTCCTCAATGACCTTAATACTTCTATCACTTCCAACCAACTGTTTAATATTAGAGAAATCAAGCGCACCTATCCGTTAGTCAGTAGCGGCTATCTAGTAGCTGGAGTAGTCAGCGGATTTTCTCTGCCTGTTTTGCTGTACGTAGTCGGACTCAAAAACGTTACCCTCATATCGGGGCTGATGGTGGCAACAGGCTCGGTGTTGCTCTACTACCTCACGGAAAAATACAGCCAAGCATTCCCGGAAACTGCTCACTGGACGGATGACGACGAAGACGACGACCAAGAAGAATTTACCGCCCGCAAAGTTACAGGCCCACTTCAAAAATACGCCGTACCTCTAGTCAGTTTCTTCATCCTCGCAGAAGTCGTCTATGTGCTGGTAGATTTCCAATTCTACAGCCAGCTAGAATACCAAAACCCGGGGGACGGAGCTAGCTGGATCGCTAGCTTCCTGGGCATTTATGAAGGCATACAAGGCCTCTTTCAAGTGGCGACTCAGTGGTTCGCTTCGAGCCGCTTGGTGGAAAGAATCGGTGTATTCGTGACCGCGATGATTTTGCCGGCGGGCATCGCTATACTAGGGGTGCTGACCATAGGAGCATCTCTGGGTCAGCTAGTATCTGTGTTTATCGGGCTAATATTGCTGAGATTTTTAGACGAACTGCTGCACTACACGCTTTTGGAAACCGTTAGCCCGGTTTTATTTCAACCGATTCCCGACAATATTCGATCGGGCATTCAAACTCTGGTCAACGGTGTGGGCGAACCTTTGTCCTGCGGAGCTACAGGAGTAGGCATCCTGATTATGCTGTGGGTGACAGGCAAGATACTCCCCCAGCAAGACGAAAATGTATTTCACGACCAGCAAAGCTTGATATTTATTGGCGTGATCGTCATATTGGCACTGTTGTGGGTGTTTGTCGTATGGTTGATCCGCTCTCAATACGTGGGTTTGTTGGTCAAAAGTGCGGAGCGGGGGCGCTTGGGAGTCACAGACGTTGACCTCAAAGCTCTCAAACGCGCAGTGGTGGAAACTCTACAAAAGCCGGGGGGCGAAGATGAAAAGCGCTCTTGCATAGAACTCCTGACGCAAATTGACCCCAAAAATGTCGGAGAAGTTCTGGCTCCCCTCCTCGATTCGCTGTCCCCAGGTTTGCAGCGCCAGAGCTTGGAAACGATGCTGCAACACCCGAACCCCGCATATTTAGAATCAGTCCGCGCACTCTCGCAGCAATCCTTGCCACCGGAGGTTCTGGCCTTGGCTTTGCGCTACATCTGGCTGACGGAAGCTGAACCGAATATTGAGAGCTTGAGGCCTTACTTGCAGCCGACGGTCGATCCGGTGGTGCGGGGGACGGCGGCTGCTTTAATTATGAGAAGGGGCGATCGCCTGCAAAAGGCAGAGGCTACTAACACGCTGCGGCAAATGCTGACACACAAGCAAGAGCGGGAACGTGTTATGGGGACGCGGGCTCTGGGAGAAGCTGATTATTTGCAAGGACTGCGGCTGCATATCCCGAATCTGTTGCAAGATGAGTCTCTGCGAGTGCGCTGCGCTCTGTTAGACGTGATTTCGTCTACTCATTCGGAAGAATATTATCCTTCGCTGCTGCGCGGACTTGGTTACAAGTCGACTAGGGAAGCGGCTTTGCAGGCTATAGTCAAACTTCACAACGATGCCATTCCTTTGCTCGTGTATTTGGCTGAGGATATCCACAAGTCGGATTTGGTCAGGTTGCAAGCTTGGACGGCTCTGGGTCAAATTGGGACAAATGAGGCGATCGACATTTTGGTCAGCAATTTGATGACGGCTTGGGGAACGACGAGGCGCAATATCCTCCGCATCCTGTTGAAAATGCCTTCGGAAGCTGGGATAGAAGGGGTTCTAGACCGCATCGGCCGTAGCGGCTTGGAAACTCTTATCGAACAGGAGTTAATGTTTATCGGTCAAATTTATGCAGGTCTGGTAGATTTGTCTGGGGTAACAAGCTACGGCCATTTCTCAGAGCGAGAGGCCAACAGCGCTCGGAAACCTGGGAACGATACGGCTCAATTGTTGCAGCGGGCTCTGGCTGGGTTGGAAGCTGATGCTAGGGACCGGTGTTTTTTGCTGATGAAGTTTCTTTATCCGCTGGACACGGTACAAGCCGCTGCTTTCAACATCGCTTCTGGCCAACCTTCTTTGGTTGCTAGGGGATTGGAAATTCTCGATAATACTGTGGATATAGCTAGGAAGCGATCGCTCATCAATTTGTTAGACCAACACTCGGAAAGAGAAAAATTGAGCAACCTCTCGGAATTGATGGTTTACAAACCTCTAGCCCCTAGCGATCGTTTGCGCCGCTTGCTAGAATTGCGCCACTTCCTTTCGGATTGGGCCTTGGCCTGCTGCTTTCACTTGGCGAGGGAAGCGCGCTGGAGTCTTACGGCTCAACAAACTCTCGTCTGTCTGCAGCACCCGACGGGTTTTGTCCGCGAAGCAGTGTTAGCCTATTTGAAAATAGCCTCGCCCCGGGCTTTGGTCGAATTGTTGCCCAGGCTGCAAAATGACCCCGATAATTTGGTATCCGCTCAAGTTGAAGAGATGATGGCAGAGTTGGGTGCTGGGGGAAAAAGGTAAAGAAGGAAGAAGGAAGTTCGGCAACGGATTCGCTCGACGGATGTAACGGATGTAACGGATGTCGGGAAGAGGGAAGAGGGAAGAGGGAACAAAAAGAAACTATGCCCAATGCCCAATGCCCAATGCCCAATGCCCAATGCCCAATGCCCAATGCCCAATGCCTCTTCCTCTTCCTCTTCCTTTGTTTAAGTTTAAATTAATCATTGCATCTCATTATGTTAACAAGCGTCGAACGCCTATTGTTTGTGAGGGAGGTTCCGATTTTTAAGGAACTGCGGGATGATTTTCTCGTGCGTCTAGCATCGGTAATGGATGAACTTTCGTTTCCTTCCAAGCACAGGATTTTTACGGAAGGACAAGAAGGGCGGTCTCTCTATATTTTGGTATCGGGAACGGTGCGCGTGCATATAGGCGATCGGGATTTGGCACAGTTGAAAGCAGGGGCTTGTTTCGGAGAAATGTCGCTGTTTGATGCGGAACCTCGATCGGCTTCTATTTCTACTCTTGAACAATCCGAGTGTTTGATGCTGACTCAAATGCAGCTTTATGATGCGATTGATGAAACGCCGGGAATTGCGGTGAATATTATTCGCTTGCTGTCGCGCCGGATTCGGGAGTTGAATCAAAAGTTGAATGCTAAAGAAGCCATGATTCCTCCTACAGAGACTGTGAGAGTTCCTGAAATGCGATGAAATTGGGGAATTGAGAATTGTGTTTTTAGTCGATCGGTAATTCTGCACAATTTATATTCTGTAAGGTGGCAATAGCGCACAATTTCTCTTGCTAGTGTCCGCTATTGCCGCCTTACGAATAGCCAGGGTAAACGCATCTAAATTAATTTGATAACAAGGTGAATTTGTGCATAACTAAATAGGGCTTGCTGAATAATTGATCGCTTTTTGCCGATGGGGAGTGATTGATTGTTCAACCAGAGTTAAAGATGAGTTTTTTCAGCCTTATTTTGAGTAAAATATAAGCGCAAATTATGTTAAGCCCAAAAACAGGGATTGTTTTCCCCGAACCGCATACAAACATACAAAAAACCCGGCGCCACCAGGTAGAAAGGTTCATTACTAATAAAGTGATAGTGATAGCAATAGCTGTAATAGAGGTATTCTCAAGTTTTGTCATTACCAGATTCAGGTTAAATCTTCGTTTACGCAAGCCCCAAATTTTCTTTCAATTGCCTGACGAATCCTCTCCTCTTCCTTTGTTTGCTTCTTTTTTTCTTTACTCACATTGGCTGGAGGTCTTTCTAGAGGTGGTTCACTGATTCTAATTCCTTTTTCTTTACACCAAGCTCGGTTTTCTCGCTTTACGTACGATAAATCCGCTCTGTATGAACGGACTCACCGATAATATCCTGTGAAGCTATAATAAGCTTCTACTGAGGTTTTCAAGTCTCCTGATTCCTTAAAATTATCCCAGCTCATCCGGTATAAAAATACATATCCTTCAAATTAAGATTGAATTTAATCGCTGGTATTTATAATTATGAACTTTCTTTAAAGACTAAATTAGATATCGCCTGAGACTTTCGCAACAGGTCTAATAATATTCTCATCAAAAAAAATGTAACTATAGACCTCTTGCGAAAGTGCGCTCGTTCTAGGTAAAATAAAAGAAAAAATTAGCTCCCATAATATGAAGTACGAAC
>NZ_JAUBPI010000087.1:0-26787 GCF_036700645.1 Microcoleus sp. S36b_A4
TTTAGTTACCTCAGTAGATATATTCTCTTTGTTTACTTATCTTAACATAGTTCGGTTTTTTTGCGCCGACCTACTTAGTGTCAAAACCTTTTATGAACAGGCAAGATGCCTGTTCCACAAGAAAATTCAATCTTTGTGGAACAGGCATCTTGCCTGTTCTTTAAATATCAACAGGCAAGATGCCTGTTCCACAAGAAAATTCAATCTTTGTGGAACAGGCATCTTGCCTGTTCTTTGAAAATGGTCTCATATCTGAGTTTAATGCTTCTTGTCAAAAAACGCCGTCAGAGCGTTCCATGCAGACTTAGCGGTTTCTGTCAAGCGAATGTTGAGCGACTCAATTTGCCTCACAATAACGTGCCAATTCTTTTCAGCTTCCGTGTGAATGTGGTCAACAGCTTGTTCGATGCGATCGCGTTCGATCAATTTATTTTGTTCCACCGCTTCTCGCGCTTGTCGCACTGCTTTCAAATAAGCTTCGCGACTGACTTCGCCGGCATCTTGCACCTGCGCTTGCGCCCGCGTTTTAATCGCATCTACCACCAGCCAATTTTTCTCAGTTTCTTTTTTAATCAGCTTGACTGCTTCTGTGAATCTCTCGTGGGCGAGATCCTTATTTTCTTCGATCGCCCCCGATGCCTTATTGACAGCTTTTAAATAAGCTTCGCGGGTGAGTTCGCCCGCTGCTTGCACTTCGGCGGTGGCGCGTTTTTTAATTGCTTCAAACAGCGCCGCAGTTTCTGCGATCGCCTCATCAGTCGCGTCGGGCATCTCTTTTTTGACGAGCTCCGTCGTTTCGAGAGTTGCCTCTAAAATTGGTTCCTCGGTTACTTTTGGATCTGTCATATCAATCTTCTCCTCTGTTAGTAAACATTTTCAAAAAATCTCACAGTCCCTGGATGCAGACTTTGTAGGTGTAGCGCCAGAACGAATTGTGGTTTTTTATACAGACTTTGTACGTGTAGCGCCAGAAGGAATTCTGGCATTTAATAAGAACTAGGCAATTCTTTTCCAGCTTGATCAACTTTTGTATCCGCGTTTACCTAGTTGGAATGACCTCAGTTCTATTACATTATATCTACCAAAGTTACTCTCGTGTGTAGGATACCACCAACTTGGAGGTACGGTTTAGCGCACTTAAATTTGTAATAAGTCTCTATACTTAAAAAAACACACACCAATCAACTTGGTTTCTCAACCCAATAAAACTGGCAAATTTAATAGTTTCAATTTTCCAATTGCAAATTTTCGCTCTCCTCCGTATATAACAAGTGGTGACATCTTTGAGCGTGCAGTAAAGATTGAGGAAATTCGTACTGAGATAAGAGGATATCTTCGAGCGCAACTTTCATTTGATTGGCACAGATATGTGGCGGCACTTTGCCCATTCCCGTACCCATGCCGGGAATAGCGATAGTTTCAATGATATGTTTGACTGGCGTTCCATCTGGGACTGAGCCAAATTTTACGAGAGTCAAAATAGCGCGGGTTGCTAGATAAACATTTACTGTTTCTCTTAAAACTGTGGGGACACGCATAATTGGTGCAGCTATTAAATAGGGGATTTCAGCATGATCGGTGTCTACAAGTTCTGCCATTCCTACTAAGAGTTCGCCGTGATGTCGCGCCTGAATTAGTTTTTGCAAGCGTTCAAGAACCTGCCCTCCAAAATATTCCGAAATTTCTAAATCTAAGCCGTCGTCCATGAAACCAAAACTATTCCCCGGACTCACAATAGCATCGCATTTCACATCAAATATTGAACCGTGATGTATCTTTACATTTTCCATACTGCCGCAAGTGCTTTCCCACGCTCTAACTAAACTATCGTCTAAGGCAGCCAGCACAATTTGCATAAATACTCTCTCTTAATTTTAATGGCGAACAGCCAGAGCGATCGCCAATTTAATCCTACAATACTTTACATAAATTCGCTGATTTTTCAATTCATCTCAATTTCAACTAGCAAATGTTCAATAGCTACGACATTTTTTGATTGCACACACCGTTATCCTAATACATAGAGAGCTTTTAACGGGGTTGCCACCCTCTGAGGTTTAGGTGTGATGAGCTATACTGCATCGTGTTTTCCGGCTGAGGGGGGTAAAGTCAACAAGCTGTTTCCCTATCTTGTTTTCAGTTTACTCTTTCTCGGTTGAACTCACGTTTAATAAATAATGCTTATGGCGCTCCGATATCACTGTTCTCAAAAGAACGGTTGAGGATTGAAACAGCGTTTGGTGCGTTTATGCTCGTACATGAGTTTGTCAGCCTTAGCCAGCAATTGTTCTAATAAAACTTCATTATTTAAATCCCCAAACTGCACACCAAGACTTATTGATATATAAGCTCGCTCGGACTGTTGATTAAAGCGATCTATATTTTCTTGCAGCCGAGCATGAAAATTAGTAGATGAATCACCCGAAAAGTTAGGAATAAATAAAGCAAATTCATCTCCTCCCAGTCGAGCCACAATATCCGCCTCACGAAACGTTTGCTTCAATATTTGAGCTGCGTCAACGATTACTCTGTCTCCCATTTCGTGTCCTAAAGTGTCGTTAATTTTTTTCAAACCATCTAAGTCAGCGAACAAAACAAAATAGGATGTTTGCGTGCGCCTCGCAATTTTTAGTTGTTGCTCTGCTAGTAAAAAAAAGCCTCGTCGGTTATATAATCCAGTTAATTCATCGGTCACGGATAGCTGCCTTACTTCTGCTTCTGCCCTCAGACGTTCTTGGATTTCATGTTCTAAACGTTGATTTTGTTCGACCAGTTGTTGGCGTTGCTGTTGGATGAGTAATTGATTTTTTACTCTCATGAGCACTTCCTGCTCTTGAAATGGTTTGGTAATATAGTCTACGCCACCCAGCTCAAAGGCTCGTACCTTGTTTTCCAGTCGTTCGAGCGCACTGATAAAAATAACTGGTATCTGAGCACTCGCTTCCGATGCTTTTAACTTTTGGCAGACTTCGTACCCATTCATCTCCGGCATATTGATGTCAAGTAAAATTAGACTCGGTGGGTCGCGATGAATACCTTGGAGTGCCATCCTGCCGTTGAGGGCTTTACGCACAATATAGCCCTGTGACTCTAAAATTTTGGCTAACAAGCGCAGATTGTCTGGGGTATCATCCACGATGAGAATATTCCTTTCGGTCGCAAGTTTGAATAGAGTTGTCATGGGCTTGTTCCTAAATCTGGGTGAGAGTTGCGATCGTTTCAAGCTGAAAGTTATCGACCAAAGATGTCATCGCCGCGATGAAATCTTGTTTCTCCTTGGGAATTTGAGCGATCAATTCATAAAGCTTATTATCACTAAGATCGAGTGCTGCTTCATGAACTTCTGCAATCCACTTGGTTGGCATGGTTTTCAAGTCTGGAGTCAATATTTTTGGTGGCGAACCTGATGAGTCTGGCTGAAGTTTTTCGGCGTAGCAGTAGCGGACGCCCAAGTGATGAGCTATTTTGTCGAAAAGTGTGTCTTCAGTAAACGGCTTGGCAATGTAGTCATCGCAACCGACTTGCAGGCTGGCGATACGATCGTCCTCAAAAGCATAGGCAGTCAGGGCAATGATGCGTGTCATTGGTCTATTCTCCTGTGACATTTGCCCTGAGTTATCTGCTGATGACTCATGACTAATGACTAATGACTGTTGTGATCGAATCTGTCTCGTCGCTTCATAACCATCCATGACAGGCATTTGAATGTCCATCAAAATCAGGTCAGGGTTCCATGTTTGCCAACGATTGATCGCCTCTACCCCATTTTCCACCGCACACACATCAAACCCAAATGACTCCAGCAGTGTCATCAGCAGTTGCCGATTTTCTGGAACGTCTTCTACTACTAGAATTCGGTAGATAGGTTGCCCAGGTGCGAGCCCGATAATCCGATCGCTCGTTTCAGGTTTCTCTAAATCAAGGGACTCTGGTAGTTCTAAAACAACTTGGCAGGTAAAAGTCGAGCCTCGATTCAGGGTGCTTCGCACGGTGATATCGCCTCCCATCAGACGCGCAAACTCACGACTGATAGACAGTCCTAAACCTGTTCCTCGATCGTTGCGACCGCGATTGGTTTGCATGAAAGCGTCAAAAATCGATTCTAAATCTGAGGGAGAAATGCCAGATCCGGTATCCTCAACTTCGAGACACAGGGTAATAGTTGGTTTAATATCAGGTGGATTAGTGGCGCGATCGCAAATTGTACCGGATGGCATATCATCTGATGAAAAAGCTCGTCCGCGCAGGGCTATGCTTCCTGTTGTTGTAAATTTGATAGCATTCCCCAGCAGATTAATCAAGATTTGGCGAAGTTTTGCTTGATCCCCACAGACATAACGGGGAACAGTAGCATCCCACTCGCTGCTCAGATGTAACCCTTTCTCAGGCGCTTTGATGCTGAACATCTCGTTAATAGAACCCAGCAGTCGATGCAGATTAAAACAGCTTCGACTCAGTACCAATTGCCCTGCTTCAATCCTAGACATTTGCAAAACATCGTCGATCAATGTCAGCAGGTGTTCTCCACTACGGGTAATGATCCCTAAATGCTCTTGAAATTCTTCTGGGATATAGGGGCTGCGGTTCATAAGCTGGGTAAATCCCAGAATGGCGTTGAGTGGCGTTCTGAGTTCGTGGCTCATGTTCGCAAGGAACTGGCTTTTGGCACGGTTGGCTATTGCTGCCTTTTGTGCAGCGTGTTCTAGGGCAGCTTGCGAAAATTCTAACACCGCCAGCATGAGGATATGCCTCATTTCGGCGGCAGCTTCTAACTCTGCAATCTGCCAAGGATAAGACATCTCCCGCACTGTCTCTTGCCACAGTTCAAAGGATTTGCGGGGACACAGGTGCATTTTTCCAATTTCGTCGATCGACACAGCATCTTGTGGATTACCTGCCCAGTTTATGGTTTGAATTTGTTCGGGTCGGAACCAAAGAATATGGTATGACTTTTGTTTGGCATAGCATAGGAAGATTGAGATTGCTAAAACACCGCTAGCTCGATCTTTGAATTGCTGGGCTTGGGGATACAACTGAGACAACGAAGCTGTTGCAAACACTCGTTCTTTATTCTGTTCCAGCAACCACTGCACGAGTTCGTCTACCTCAGCTTCCGATGGTGTTTGACCCACCAATGTCAAACGACCATCGAGCAGAATTGCAGCTCCCTGAGCATGAACTAAATCTAGCAATTGAGAAGCATTTTCGCTCAATACCTGTTCGATAAAATTAGAATCTCGCCGGAATGCCTGCTGAAGTTGATCCTGAATCGTTTTCGCCTGCGATCGGTAAACGTTCAATTCTCGATCTTGCTGATGCACCAGTTCGATCGAGGCAAATTGTCCTAAAAATTCACAGGTTTTGCGAGTTTCGTAATCTACCAATCGCGGGCTGTAATGGTGACAGGCAATTAATCCCCAGAGACGCCGATCGTCAATTAACGAAATCGTCAGTGTCCCAGCCACTCCCATATTCTGCAAATATTCAATGTGGTAGGGAGATACTCCCCTTAACACACAAGCACTTAGATCCTGGGGTGTATCGCTTACGGGATGGTTGGTAGGAATTAGGCGGACCGGAGTGTAATTGATATTGGGAATTTGGCGTATCCAATTGCGGTAAAACAATTTGCGGGCGGGTACGGGAATATCGATCGCCGGGTAATGCAATCCCAGGTAGCTTTCTAGATAGCTTTCTTTCTCTTCAGCAATCACCATCCCATGGTCATCGGCTTCAAAGCGATAAATCATCACGCGATCGAACCCGGTCATGGCTTTTACTTCTTTAGCAATGGTTTGAGCTAAATCCGAAATATCGATCGCACTGCGAAAGTTGAGGATAACTGTTTGCAGACGCTGATAAAAATCTATTGAATGATTATTTTCAATAGTCAATTGGGGTTCGATCTCCAGAATTAACTCATCTGGTAGTTGATGCAGTGTGCTTCTAAATGTTTGAATCTTCCCGTCTTTTAGAGGTATTTTTAGATCGAAAGTATTATGAATGTTGAGTTCTTCTTGATTTAGATGCCTGACAATTTCCTGTACTTGCTCGTGACCCAATAAATCTGGCAATGGCTGACCTAGCAATTCTAGGGCAGAAATGCCAAAAAACTGTTCTACATTTTCGCTAGCTTGTAAAATATTGAGGCTGTTTCCTTGCATCAATAAAACGATTCCGTGGGGCTGAATATGACCAGGAGCATACACGGATTCTTCACTGCATTCCTCTAAGCTTGTTAAATTTAAAGGAGTGATTTGGGAAAATTTAGTAATTTTATGAGGCATTTTAGAGCAGTAATGTTAAATAAAAATCAAGGAGGCTTTGGTCAAGAATTACCAATAACTAGATTGTATTCTTGTTGGCTGTTCCTAATTCCCTAGTCCTAATCAAACGTTTAACTGCACAACAGCTTATAAATCCAATGGAGGAATTCCACTTGGGAAATTACCTCGAATTAGATTAATGATTTTCTCAAATTGATACTGGTTGGCGAGTTCCGTCAGATGAGTACCGAATTGAGTGAGTTCTGAGGAAAGTTGAGCTACCAGTTCAACGATCGCAACATCATCCCCACATAAAGCAGCATCTTCCAACTCAACCACCCATACTTTTGGTAATGTCGCCAGAAGCATTGGATCGAGGGAATCTGACACGGAAGAGGCAACAGAACAGAAATAAGAAGGAAAACAATCTGTTCCCCGTTCCCCTTTTTCTGTTTCCTCTTCCTGATATACATACTCTAAGCCTAGGTATTCCGCCATCTTAAGAAATAGGGTCTGTTCCCGGAACGGCTTGCTGATGTAGTCGTTGCAGCCAGCAGCCAAGGCGAGGGCGCGATCGCTCTGGGAAGCCTGGGCCGTAAGTGCAATAATGATACTGTTCGGTCCGTCTTCCATTGCCCGAATTTGCTTCGTAGCCTCGTATCCATCTAACACGGGCATCCGAATGTCCATCCAGGTTAGGTCTGGTTGCCATTGTTGCCAAATCTGCACAGCTTGCTGTCCGTTGGTAGCTTCTTTTACCTCTAATCCTAATTGTGTCAGTAATCTGACCATTAGCAAGCGATTTTCTGCTTGATCATCAACCACCAAAATGCGATGATCCCCTTGACAGGGAGCCAGCCCAATCACGAGGCGATTATTCTCTTCGGGTGTAACATTAACTCCACTGATCGGGCTGACGGGAAGGGTAAAGGTGAAGGTACTCCCCTCTCCCAGAGTGCTGCTAACAGAAATTTTTCCGCCCATGAGTTCCAACAATTTGCGACTAATGGTGAGACCTAGCCCCGTACCGCCGATCGATTGCTTCCCAGCTTGGGCTTGCACAAACGCATCGAAGATAGTATCGAGTTCAACCGATGCAATCCCTACACCTGTGTCAGCGATTACAAACTGGAGAATCGGCCGAGTTGTGGTTAATGCCCCTGTACCGTTCGCCTCTATACTGACTTGCAAAGTAATGCTTCCCCGATCGGTAAATTTGATGGCATTACTCAGCAGATTGAGCAAAACCTGACGCAGTTTTTGAGCATCGACAAGCATAAATTGGGGAACTTCTGGCGCAATCTCGAAACAAAGGTCAAGTCCTTTAGAACTTGCTCGTTCCGCCAACATATTTCGGAGGGAATGCAGCAGCGCAATTAAGTCTAATCCGCTGTCTTCAACTGTGCAGTGTCCCGATTCAATTTTCGAGAGATCCAACACATCGTTAATCAAACTCAAGAGGTGATCTCCACTCCGTCGAATTGTTTGCAGATCTTGTTTTTGGTTGGGAGTTAGGGAGGAGTCATGGGCCATCACCTGAGCAAATCCTAGAATTACGTTGAGAGGAGTGCGTAATTCGTGGCTCATATTGGCTAGGAAGGTACTTTTTGCCAAGTTCGCTGCTTCTGCTGCTTCCATTGCGTGCTGCAGTGCCAGTTCTTTACGTTTGCGATCGCTGATGTCTTTGTGCGTTCCAATCATCCGTAAAGGCTTACCATGTTCATCGTAGGCAACGACTTTCCCGTAGTTAGCGATCCACTTCCACTCGCCTGACTGGCAACGCACACGATAGTCAAAGGCATATTTGAGAGAGCTATCTTGCAAGTTACGATTGAGAGCGTCAAAAACCCACAATGTATCATCAGGATGAATCATCTGTTCCCACACGTTCACATCCATCACCAACTCACCGGGCTTGTAGCCCAGCATCTCCTGGTAGTAGGAATTAATGTAAACTTCTCCAGTTTCAATTTTCCAATCCCATAGTCCATCTCCAGAGGCTTCTAGTGCCAGCATTAAGCGTTCCTCACTGCGTTGTAAAGCGGTTTCCACTTGATGTTGTCGTGTCACATCGATCGCCACACCACCTACTAGCATTTGCCCAGATAAGTCGGGGATGAGAAATTTGTAAACCAGAAACTCACCCAGGGTTCTATCTCGACGGGACGCAATCTCAATCGTTTCAATTAGCTCGTTGGTGTGAGCAACGGTTTGGATATTGTCTAGAAATTGTTGGGCGATGGCGGCGGGGTAAAGTTCAAAAAGGGACTTTCCAATTACATTGTCAGTGGGTAGATCGAAGGTATTGAGATAAGTCTGGCTGGCATAAAGCATTACACCATTTTCATCGGTAATCCAGGCAGAGGCAGGGCTGTGATTCATGAAGGCTTGGAAGCGAGTTTCACTCTCTCGGAGTGCCTGTTCTGCTTGTTGGCGTTCCGCTTCGTTGCGTTTGCGATCGCTAATATCTCGACAGATACAGAAGTTCATCATCTCATCTTGTAATTCCACCCGGTTCCAGCTAATTTCTACGTCATATACAGAACCATCCTGGCGGCGATGTCGCGTTTCAAACAGCGGAATAACCTCCTCTCTCTGGAGCATAAGTTGTAGTTCTTCCCTCGTCCATTCAGCATCCCAATCAAACAGATTCAGATTCAGGGTTTCTTCTAGGGTGTAGCCCAGCATTTGAGCAAAACTGGGACTAGCTTGGACAACTTTTCCGACGGAATCCATGACAACAACACCGTCCAGGGAAGTGTTGAAGAAGGTTTTACTCCGCAAGAGTTCCTGTTCTAGTGCAAGTTCGGCTTTTTTGCGATCGCTAATATCTTTCATGAAGCAGTAATGCCCCATAAATTGGTGCTGTTCGTCGTAAGTTGAAATCATCACTAATTGGTTATAAAAAACCGAACCGTCTTTACGAATCCCTCTCGTTTCAACTTCAACTCTGCCCTCTTGCACCATCAGACAATAGGCTGCAACCAGTTTTTTCAACTCATCGGGGTGTACGGTTTTTTCCCAGGACATCCCGATCATTTCTTCTGGCTGATAGCCTGTCATGTCAGCATAAGCTTTATTCACATATAGGTAGTGTCCTTGTACATCCAGTTTGGAAATGCCGGACACCGCATTTTGCATTACCTCACTCATTTCTCTACGCTCTGCTTCTGCGTGTTTGCGATCGGTGATGTCTTCTGAAAAACAAAGTAGGTACTGGGGCTGATGCTGTTCGTCGTAAATGGGAATCTTCACCGTATGCAGCCAACATTTTCCCAGACTATGACTGTCAATGATTTCTTCAGCAATATCCTCGGTCTTACCTTTTTCAAAAGCTTCTCTATCCTTTTGATCAAAAAAGATAGCCTGTTCTCTTGGGAAAAAATCATAGCCACTTTTGCCGATCGCGTTTTCGGCTGAGATGCCAAATAACCGTTCGCTGGTTTTATTCCAAAACTGGAATACGCCAAATCGTTTAGGCTCTGCGTCCTTAACAAAAATTGCGAGCGGTAGATGATCCAGCAGTGCTTGTAAGAAATTGCGAGTTTTCTGGATTTCCAGCTCTACTTTTTTGCGCTTGCTAATATCAATAAACGTAACTACAGCTTGTAGGATTTTACCGTTTTGATCGAACTCTGGGTAGGCATTAACTAATACCCAAGCACAACCATCAATTTCTTTTTTGATTCCTAAAACATAATTTTTGAGGGAACTTCCACTGGATAAAACCTGATTTACCGGATATTCCTCTAGGGGCATCACGCTGCCATCTTCCCGCACAAAATGCCAGGCCGGAGATATCGCAGTTTTTCCCAGCATTTGATCCATTGAAAGCCCTAGTAATTCACCAGCTCTTTCATTACATAATTGAATGCTGGTATCTGTCGCATGAATCACAAAACCTGCATTTAAGTTATCGATTAATTGCCGATACCTGGCTTCGCTGACCTGTAAAGCAACTTCAGCTTGCTTGCGCTCGGTAATGTCGGTGTGAGAGCCAGCCATCCGAATTACGTTACCTGCATCATCCCAAAATGCCTGACCGCGATCCAAAATCCATTTGTAGGAACCATCTTTGCAGCGAACGCGATGTTCTGTGATATAAAAAGGAGTTTTCTTGGCAAAATGGTCTTGAACGGCTTGCATCACCCATCCCAAATCATCGGGATGTACCAGATTAGCCCATTCGTCTACAATGTTTTGGATTTCATGGTCTTCATAGCCCAGCATTTCCTTCCAGCGACTAGACAAGAAGACCTCGTTGGTTTGAACATTCCAATCCCAAATGCCGTCATTATTCCCGCGTACAGACAGTTCCCAGCGTTCTTCACTTTCACGTAGTGCTGCTTCTGCTTGTTTGCGGTCAGCAATATTCCGGGCAATCTTTGAGGCTCCAATTATATTCCCTACTTGGTCTTTAATGGGAGAGACACTCATCGAGACATCGATTAATGTTCCATCTTTCCTCAGCCTCTTTGTATCGTAGTGTTCGATGCGTTCTCCTCGCTGGATTTTGGTGAGAATTTCGTTTTCCTCATCTCGATAGTCTGCGGGAATCAGTTTTCTCCCTGATTGCCCTACTATTTCTGCCGCTGTATAGCCAAAAATTGTTTCGGCTCCTACATTCCAACTTGTAACTACACCCTCTAAATCTTTACTAAGAATGGCATCTTCCGAAGATTCAACGATCGCAGCTAGTCGAGCGATCCCAATTTCGGCCCGTTGTCGTTGGTGAATTTCCCACTGCAACTGGCGATTTACTTTTTTGAATTTATCGACTTTGCCATAACTAACTTGTGCGAGATACACGACCAAAATTAGCAGCAACACTAAAATTAAGCCACCAATTAACACAACTGTTGGCAAATAAAAATCTTCCTTTTCTACTAAATATAATAAGTTTGGATAAATATCTACTCGCCACTCGGCACTATAGGCTCTTATTACAACTGTTTTATGCAGTGAATAATGAGATGAAAGCTCTTGACCGTAGATCAATTGTGTGCCATCATATATAGCCACCTTGTACCCAGGAAGCACTTTTAAAATACTGTCAAATAGAGTTTTAAACTTAAAAACTCCGACAATAAACCCATCAAACCGCTCCCCTACAAATACCGGAAAACTTGCTAGAAATCCTTGACCCCCTTGAATGAGGGAAACATTGCGAGTTAATATAGGTTGACGCAAATCACGAGCCACTTGCAAAGTGATTTTGCGACACAGTTCCCGATTAAGATCTAGGTTTTGCGCTGCCTCATTCCCAGCCAGTGGCACAATCGATCGCACTTTAAATGATGGATCGACTAATGCGATCGCCTGATAACCGTAGAAATCCTTTACATAAGCCTCAGCATCGGCTTCCCAAAGAGCATTTGGTGTACCGCCATTGGCTTCCCAGCGATTCGCCATTTGTCGAAGTGTCAGCATCCGAATTGATAATTCTTCGGTCAGTTTTGACTGAATCGCATTGGCTTCCTGCTGAATTAACTGCTCAATGTGAATTTGTCCGTTGATGGTTAGCTGTTGCCACGTAAATAAAACACCAAGAGAGGCCACCACACCAAGCAAAAGAGGTAGCAATCGTTTAAGTGGTGTTTGGCATAAAGTTATAATTCCCTTGAGTCGAGGTATCATCATAAATCAAGCGATAAATGAATAGATGTGTATTCCCTTTCTTGGGCTAGAGTGGGGTAATTTAATGAGGCAATAAAAAAAGTTTCGAGCGTGAAAACCAGTTAGGCATAAGACAATATCTAAACTTTATACCTCCTCCAGTGAGCTATTAGATTTCACCGGCAAAGAATGTTGTTCATTAAGCCCTAGCCCTTTAACTAGATTTAGAGAGGGCGATGAGCAACATCTGTTCAGATTGTAAATAGGTGTTGTTTGCCAACATTGGCGACAAAACCAGTAGATTTGATGCTGGCGAACGTGACGGAGCATTTGATTCGAGCAGCAGGGGCAGTATGTCATAAAGACCTATTTTTTAACTAAGGGGTATTTCACTCTTGTTGCAAAGTGCTGTAAGCTCGCTTGAAGCAACGATAACAAGACTCTAGAGAAAAAAAATAAAGATTTGGTAAAGAATATAAAAGGGTTAAGGAAAAGATACAAGTTTAAACATTCCGTAACAAAATTAAAAGCGAAAAGAATTTTTATCCCACAATACGCACCTTGTAATGTCACATCTTTTGTGTGATAATTCTACACTATTCCGATGGAGCTTTTGAGACCCATTCCTACATAAAATCATTTTCCTGTTCCCTGTTCCTTGATTTGATATGAGAGTCTAAATCTTAGCCCTACGCCTTTGTATGAAGGTATCGCGGGCAGGCAGTCTGGTCTAGAAGATGCGGTATCAGGAGCAATCGATACCTTCGCTACCGACGGAAGGCTCTTAGTAGGAGAAGCGCTGAAATAGGGTTTAACTCCAAGCCAATATTCAGTTATACCGGAGAAGCCTTTAACCTGCATTTCTTACGGCATAATCTTGCCAGCAAGCGACACTGAATGGAAAGAAACAGTCAATAATTATATTCGCAATCAAAGTTCGACGAACCTGTCGTAAAAAGTGATCGGGCGAAATTCTCCTTTCCTAACGATGAGTGTCGCCGATCAAGATAAATGTATTTGAACCCAACAAATCGGGCAAGATACTGGGCGCGCACCAGAAGAATAGGGGTCAGGTGTGGATATTGTCAGGGCAAGTCCGATCGCTGCAACCAGTGGCGTCAATAGGCTCTAAACTGGATTCAGGAAGGCGCGCAGCACAGGTTTAGGAGGGTCATCAGTGACAGAAAAAAGTTATCAATCGTCTTCTCTACCCACCTACGCGCGAAAAGAACTGCGGGAATTAGTTCGATCGCAGTTAAGGGCCCTGTTGGAAGAAGGAGACTTTAAAGGGGCAAAAGCGATTTTGCACCCGGTGCAGGAAGCAGACATAGCTGAAGCTATCGAAGGCCTGCCAGAAACCATGCAAGTAATAGCTTTCCGCTTGCTTTCCAAAGACGAAGCAATCGCAGTCTACGAATATCTCGACTCCAGCGTTCAGCAGTCCCTCTGCGAAAAATTCAAACGCCAAGAAGTCATTGACATTGTAGACAAAATGTCCCCGGACGATCGAGCTAAACTCTTTGACGAACTGCCGGCAATATTAGTCCGTCGCCTGTTGGGTGAATTAAGCCCGACGGAACGAGAAGCCACGGCCCAACTTTTGGGCTACGAAGCCAGTACCGCCGGTCGGATCATGACCCCGGAATATATTTCTCTCAAAGAAAGCTTTACCGTCGCCCAAGCTTTAGACAGAATTCGCTCTTTGGCTAAAACTACCGAAACAATTTATTCTCTTTACGTCACCGACGCCGGACGCAGCTTGACCGGTATTTTATCCCTGCGGGATTTAGTCACTTCGCCCCTCGACAAAACTGTAGGCGAAATTATGACCCGCGACGTAGTTTCTGTTCAAACAGGAACGGATCAAGAAGAAGTAGCTAGGCTGATCCAGCGTTACGATTTTTTAGCTGTGCCCGTTGTAGACCGCGAACAGCGGCTGGTCGGGATCATTACAGTTGACGACGCGATCGACATCTTAGAACAAGAAGCCGCCAAAGATATTTATACCTTGGGCGGTGTCCAGTCCGGCGGCGACAATTATTTTCAGACCGATTTAATCACCGTTGCGCGCAAAAGGGTCGTGTGGCTGTTTGTTCTGCTTTTAACGAATACTGTCACCGGCGCAATTATTCGAGCTCAAGAAGATATTTTGCACCAAGTAGTCGCCCTAGCAGCCTTTATTCCCCTCCTGACTGGCACTGGAGGCAATGTCGGAGCTCAGTCCTCAACTGTTGTAATTCGCGGTTTGAACACTGATGAAATTACAGCAATGGGCCCGTTTCAAGTAATTGTTCGCGAGGGGATGGCGGGAGCGCTGCTAGGAGCTATATTGGGGACTGTAGCGACGGTCTGGGCTTACACTCTGCAAGGAAGTTTAGCAGTGGCAGTCGCGGTGGGAGTGAGTTTGTTTGCGATCGCAATTTTAGCTTCTATTGCCGGTTCAGCTCTGCCGTTTCTATTTCGTTCTTTGGGTTTAGACCCCGCTTTAATGTCTGCTCCTTTTATTACCACCGCAGTTGATGTCCTTGGGGTCTTGATTTATTTCACTTTAGCTCGACTAATTTTGCAGATTTAATATATTTAATTAGATGGCTGTGAATAAAAAACTTAATCTGTTTTTCACCACTGCTAAATTCGGGGTTTACGTGCGATTACATACCGGATATCTGCCGTCGCGCGTACTTTATTTTTATCCGCATACTTGCACCAGTTGAAAAAAAGAATGCAACTATAGGCACTCGATCCAAACTCCGAGCCTCATCAGTCATTCCCCCTCTAAAATCTAAAATCTAAAATCTAAAATGGTATTAGCCTATGTCATCATCCAATTCACCCACCCAAATCCAAAATCCCAAGTCGAGCAATTTGTTAGAAACTGCTGAACTGGTTTTTCTTGCTGCCTCTGCTGTGGGATTGGCTGCTAGTTTGGTTTGGGGGCAAAGCGTTTATGCTCAAGTGCCTGTAGTGATTTCGTTGGTGTTGAATTTTGTGAACCGGCAGAAGTTGCACGGGCAAGTTAAAGCAAGTACGGCGGCCACGTTCGATCGCGTAAATCAACAAGCAGCTACTACCGATCGCGCGATCGAGCAATTGCAACTTGCTGTAAATGCTTTAGACGAAGCTGTTGCTCAAACATCTCGCGAGAATCTCAATGTTGGGGCGGGAGAAAACGTACACTCTCTAATTTCAGCAATTGAGAACCTGCGCCAGCGACTAATAATTTTAGAAAAAACTATTAAAATGATTCAAAGCGAGATCGAAATCACCAGCCGCCAATTCAAACAGCGACCGGAGTTGCAACAAGTCGAAACTTTGACAACAATAATTCTGGACTTGCAGCAGTTTATCAACGAACTGCCGCAGTGGGGCAGTTTGCAGCAGCGGCAGCTAACAGAACTTCAGCAAAAAGTAGACAATGCTTTGGCTCAGCTATCTGAAGAAATTGCTGTAATTCCCAACCGCGTGCAAGAGGCGCTAGCTAGTCGCGGTGGCGAAATTAACCCACAGTTTGGTTCTGGTTTGAATGCCGAGCAAAAGAATGGTTATCGACCTAAAACCCAGAATGAGAAAATTCGCCAGAAATATCCCAGAGCTTATGTCAAGTGGAGTCAGGATGAAGACGAAAATTTGAAGAAAGAATATGCTAGCGGTCAACAAATTGACGAATTAGCTCAGAAATTTCAGCGACAGCCTAGTGCCATTCGTTCGCGATTACAAAAATTAGGATTAATCGAATAATGGTAATTGGTAATTGGTAATTTGTAACCACAGAAAACAGACAACAGTCAACAGTCAACAGTCAACAGTCAACTGACAAATAACAAAGCGATCGCCCTTTTTTTCAAAAGAGCGATCGCTTTGTGTCTGTATTCAGTACCGGCTGCCAACAGCGCGCCACTAACATTACATCTCAAGGCTTTTTAGCCTTGGTCTACCTCATTTTAGAAATCTTGGGGTAACAAAGAACTTAAACGCTCCAACAAAGGATCGGAATTCCGAGGAGGAGCAACCTCAGCATCAGGCACTACATTATCGTCCGCCACAGACTCAGACTCAATCGGGCCAGGCTCTACTACTTTTGAAACTGGGGCAAAAGAAATTTGAGCAAACTTACTGTTAACACTTCCCTGCAACTGATCCAACTGCGCGCTGAGTTGATTCAGGTGATGTTCCAGTCCCTCCAAACGGCTTAATTCCTCTGCCGAAACATTGTGTTCAAACTCAGCAAATTTGACCACAAGTTCAGCAATGCGCTGTTCCAACCGCTGAAAGCTCTGTGTAGAGCTAGCAGACTCAGATACAGACAAAAACTGCCACAAAGCTTGCTTGCAGAGATTGCTGAAAGTCTGATACTTCGTGAAAGCCAACTCTTTTTCAATAGCGGCCAGCAAAGTTTGATCCGCAGCATCTTCCGTAAACGCCACCGAGAAATTCGCCTTATTTTTTGCCCACAGTGCCATAGGGTTCAAGCCTTAATGCGTTACTTTATCGTGGCTAGCTGAGCCTCAGCATAAATAAACTGTCCCAAAGCATTAGCTTTCCGGGAAGGCTGAGCCAAGTGAGCCTTAAGATTGGCGTCTTTAAGCAAAGGTTGCAAAACCTCCCAGAAAAACTCGCCGCCCCCGCCAGTCAGAACCACATCCGTCACACGTTCCGGCAGCCACTGCACCAAACGTTCGGACAGTTCGTTAGCGAAAGCCTCCCGCAAATCCTTAATAATCGGATCTAAATTAGTCGGCTTAGTCGCTCCTCTGGGACGGTAAAAACGCTGGCCCTCGGGTTTATTCACCGCTTCCAGTAAAGACAGAGATTGAGGGTCTGCTCCCGGAATCTTTGAGGCAACTTGTTCGTAGAACTTGTTCATTGCGAAAGAATCGCTCTTAGAAGCCGCCCGGGCGAACCGGAAACGATCGACCATTAACAAATCGGTAGTTTGGTGTCCGATATCAACAACCGCCACCGACAGTTCGGGCAACTCCGGCGTAAACTCCTTGTTATCTTGAGCCTCGCACCAAATCAGGCTGCCGAACCCTTCGGGCATCACCCAAACGTGACTGATATTAATATCCACACGCTCGCCCCGGTACACCACAACGTGGGGAGAGCGCAGTTGGCTGATAATCTCTTCCTTTTCCTTCTCAAACTGATCCTGGGAATAAAACGGTAAACCCAGCACAACTGCTATGTCGCCCTTCATCTGGAAATATCCAGCACAGGAAAAGACCTTAACCAAAGCATCTACTACTTTCGACTGATCTGCGCCACCGAGATTAGCGCCAAAATCTGCCGCCAGTTGACCGATAGCGTAGCCCTTGCCCTGGTACTCCAGCCACATATCCAACAGAGGGTCTGTTGCTTTGGACTCAAAGCTGCCACCCCGCACCTTTTCCACGGGCATAGTAGCCACGTTGGCAGGGATGAAAACAACGCTACTCGGGTTGCGACTCACGCAAGCTTTAGTTGCCGTCCGACCCAAATCTGCACTAATAATCGATTTGTTAGAAGCGACTTTAGTCTGCTGGGTCAGCATAGCCGAATTAGGAACAAGCTGTCTAGTTGTCATTGAAATGTGTTACCTCACTGAGCCTCACCATTATCATGCCTTATCCCTTGACACTGCCACGCTTAAAGACAGTGGGTTTTGCGGCGATTCTTCTAACTCTACCTAGATCGGTATCGAAATCAGCACCAAACATTATATTCGGGACGATCGCCCTTACCCTAACTAACCTAACTTTTTCTGGAGCGATCGTCCTCGAAGCTCTGTTGCCTGAGAGTGCATTGTTAAGTTAAATTTAGTTAAGATTCTGAGTGTAAACTTTTGTCGCACTTCTCCGACACCGCGATCTTACCCGATCTGTCCCAAATTCAAGGCATCCGCATTTATGAAAATTTCTTGGCGAACTATACTACTTTGGACTTTACCCGCCTTAGTCATCGGCTTTTTCTTGTGGCAGGGGGCCTTTGCCCCATCCCCGGCAGAAATGAGCAAGAACACCGCCAGCACCCGCCTGAGCTACGGTCGATTCTTAGATTACTTGAACGCCGGTCGGGTGACCAGCGTTGACCTTTACGACGGAGGTCGGACGGCTATTGTCCTAGCAGTCGATCCCGAACTGGACAATCACGAGCAGCGGTGGCGGGTAGATTTGCCCTCAAATGCCCCGGAACTGGTTTCTAGGCTCAGAGACTCCAAAATCAGCTTCGACACTCACCCACTACGCAACGACGGTGCTGTCTGGGGACTTTTAGGCAATTTAGTATTTCCCCTCTTGTTAGTAGGAGGCCTGTTTTTCCTCTTCCGCCGCGGTGGCAACGTTCCCGGCGGCCCGGGCCAAGCCATGAATTTTGGCAAATCCAAAGCTCGCTTTCAAATGGAAGCTAAAACAGGCGTACTGTTCGACGACGTAGCAGGCGTTGAGGAAGCCAAAGAAGAACTACAAGAAGTAGTGACATTCCTCAAAAAACCCGAACGCTTCACCGCAGTCGGGGCAAAGATTCCCAAAGGCGTGCTGCTAGTGGGCCCTCCCGGAACCGGTAAAACCTTGCTGGCAAAAGCGATCGCAGGCGAAGCCGGCGTGCCTTTCTTCAGCATTTCCGGTTCGGAATTTGTCGAAATGTTCGTCGGTGTCGGCGCTTCCCGCGTCCGCGACTTGTTCAAGAAAGCTAAAGAAAATGCTCCTTGCATCATCTTCATCGATGAAATCGATGCAGTCGGCCGCCAGCGCGGCGCCGGTATCGGTGGCGGTAACGACGAACGGGAACAAACCCTGAACCAGTTGCTGACGGAAATGGACGGTTTTGAGGGCAATACTGGCATTATCATCATTGCTGCCACGAACCGCCCCGACGTGCTCGACTCAGCCTTGCTGCGTCCGGGACGTTTTGACCGCCAAGTTACCGTAGATACGCCGGATATTAAAGGTCGCTTGGAAATTTTGGAAGTTCACGCGCGCAACAAGAAGCTGTCTGCGGAAATTTCTTTGGACGCCATCGCCCGTCGCACTCCTGGTTTTACCGGCGCTGATTTGGCTAACTTGCTCAACGAAGCGGCTATTTTAACCGCCCGCCGCCGCAAAGAAGCGATTACGATGCTCGAAGTTGACGATGCAGTCGATCGCGTGGTAGCAGGTATGGAAGGCACTCCTTTGGTGGACAGCAAGAGCAAGCGCTTGATTGCTTACCACGAAATCGGCCACGCGATCGTCGGTACAATTATTCAAGCCCACGATCCCGTTCAAAAAGTTACCTTAGTTCCTCGCGGACAGGCCCGCGGCTTGACTTGGTTCATGCCCAGCGAAGACCAAGGTTTGATTTCAAGATCGCAAATTTTAGCCCGGATTAGCGGTGCTTTGGGTGGCCGCGCAGCCGAAGAAGTAGTTTTCGGAGATGCCGAAGTAACCACCGGTGCCGGCAACGACTTGCAGCAAGTCAGCGGTATGGCACGGCAAATGGTGACTCGCTACGGGATGTCTACCTTGGGCCCGATCGCCCTGGAAGCTCAGCAAAGCGAAATTTTCCTCGGCCGCGACTACACAGCGCGATCGGAATATTCCGAAGAAATAGCCTCTCGGATTGACGGACAAGTTCGATCGATTGTCGATCACTGCTACGACGACGCGCGCCGAATTATTCGCGAAAATCGCACTGTGATCGATCGCTTAGTCGATTTGTTGATCGAAAAAGAAACCATCGACGGCGAAGAGTTGCGCCTAATCGTCTCTGAATACACTTTTGTTCCTGAAAAAGAACAATACGTTCCTCAACTTTAAAAAGAAGAGTGAATATTGAGGGCGAATAGAATTCGCTGCTACACAAACAAAGTCCGCCTGCGCGGACTGAAGAAATTCAACCCGCGCAGGCGGGTTTTGTCTGTGTAGCAGCGGTTTCAAGAGACTGTTGGCGAATCAATAAAGGGCTTCACCTCTCACCCCTAAAAATAGTGGTTCTAGACTAAATTTCAAATTGACCATATAGCCATTAACTACCAATAGTGAACGGAAATACTGCCTCCCAGAGGTGATGGGTAACACCCCCTGCGAATTCGCCAACAGTCTCTTTCAACCGCCGAGTCAAAAGAAACTTCTTCCTCCTGCTATATGATTAAGAGTGCATCGATTTGTTTGATAGTAATTTCAACATTAATTTTTGGCATTAATTTGAGCGCCCGCGCCGAAAAATTAAGATGTTTTGTAGATATTTGCATCGACTCCAGCAGCGTTGAATTAAGCAAATCCGATATTCCCGGTGCTCCCTCTTATCCAGTCAGAACTATTTTAGTAACTCAACAGTTTAGTAACGATAAATTGTTGGCGCAAATGGAAGTTGACTGCCAGCAACGACAGTTGAGAACTGTGAGAGTTAGCCAAGATGGCGAAAATTGGTCGAATTTCTCTCCGAAATGGACTTTAGTCGATGGCCACTCATCTTTGTCTCGGCTGGTTGACTATACTTGTCAATTGGCGATCGCAGAACAAGAGAATAAATAAGTAGACCAAGAAAAAAAACAGAGCACCTATATCTTCAACCCTGCGCTTGCGGGTGCAAGTTTGACAGGGCTTGAAACCGCCGAGTGTTAATATTACAATCAATCTAAAATCTAAAATCTAAAATCTAAAATCGGATGACAAACCCCACCGAATATCGGCAAAGACGCGAACAATTAATGGCAAAAATTGGCAGCGGGACAGCGATATTTCGCAGCGCGCCCGCAGCCGTCATGCACAACGATGTAGAATATGCCTACCGACAAGATAGCGATTTTTTCTATTTAACCGGTTTCAACGAAGCTGCGGCGGTAGCAGTGCTCGCGCCACACCATGAAGAACACAAATTTGTTTTGTTTGTGCAGCCAAAAGACTTGGAAAAAGAAACTTGGCACGGTTATCGCGCCGGAGTAGAAGGCGCTAAGGAATTGTACGGCGCGGATGAAGCTTTCCCGATTAATGAACTTGCCGAAAAACTGCCGAAATATTTAGAAAAGGCCGATCGCATATACTATCACTTCGGGCGCGATCGTAGTTTCGACCAAACAGTCCTCAATCACTGGCAGCGCTTGATGGCAACCTATCCCAAACGTGGCACAGGCCCGACAGCAATCGAAGATTCCAACATTATTTTACACCCGATGCGGCTGGTGAAAAGCGAAACAGAATTAGCATTAATGCGAAAAGCGGCTAATATCTCAGTTGCAGCGCACAACCGCGCCCAAGAATTCGCCAAACCGGGCAGATACGAATATGAAATTCAAGCTGAAATAGAACATACTTTTGGCTTAAATGGCTGCACTCCGGCTTACCCTTCAATTGTTGCATCAGGTTACAATTCCTGCGTCCTCCACTACATCGAAAACAACCGCCAAATGCAGGAAAACGATTTGCTGCTAATAGATGCTGGTTGTGCTTGCGGGTACTACAACGCCGATATTACTCGCACCTTTCCCGTTAGCGGCAAATTTACAGCCGAACAACAGATAATTTATGACTTAGTTTTGCAAGCACAATTGCAGGCAATTAGTCAAGTATATCCCGGAAATCCTTACAGCAAAATTCATGAAACAGCGGTGCGCGTTTTGGTGGAAGGTTTAATGGATTTAAAACTTTTGGTGGGGGACATTGAAGAGATAATTAAAGAAGAGAAATACAAGCCATTTTATATGCACCGCACTGGTCATTGGCTGGGATTGGATGTGCACGATGTCGGCGTTTATCAGTACGGCGAAAATCCGCAAGTTTTGCAGGCAGGACAAGTGCTGACGGTGGAACCGGGGATTTATATTTCTCCTTATATTAAACCCGTTGAAGGACAGCCGGAGGTTCCTGAAAAATGGCGCGGTATTGGCGTGAGAATTGAAGATGATGTTTTGGTGACATTGAAAAGTCATGAAGTCTTGACGGCGGGAGTTCCTAAATAAAGGAAAAGTAGAATGCTTTGGGCAGAAGTCAAGAAAGATTGATTAATTAAGTTAGCAGTGAAGGCTTGAGCTTTGTTAGTATTGGCTTGAAAAAGCTCAAGTCCGCAACTGCCAAACAAAGAGCGCTTATGTGTATTGATCCTACCAAGATCGATCGATCTCTCGAAACCTGCGAAGCATTGGTAGCAGAGCAAAAAGCAAAAATTCTACAACTTGAAGAGCATTTGCAGCAGCAGAGAGAATTGTGCCAGAAATTAGAAGCACAACTCAAAGCAGTCGAGAATCCTGGCATTTCGGGTTCCGTAACTGAATTTGATATCACCGAGGACGATCGCATTCAGTTAATCGCATCTCTGGAAAAAAGCCAGGAAATGTACCGAACTCTCATCAAACATTATCCGAATGGTTCGGTATTTTTGTTTGATCGCGATTTGCGCTATACTCTGGTTGACGGCCAAGGTTTGGCAGTAGTTGGTTTGTCCAAAGAACTGTTGGAAGGCAAAACATTGTGGGAAGTATCGCCACCTGAAGACTTGCCCCTTTTTGAGACTACATATCGCGCTGCTTTGGCAGGAAAAGAGAATACTTTTGAATATAAATACGGCAATCGCGTTTATTCAACAACAATTGCTCCAGTCAAAAACGACCGGGAAGAAATTTTTGCAGGACTGGTTCTTACTCAAGATATTACCGAAAAAAAACAGGCAGAAATAGCGCTGGAAGAAATTACAAATCAGCTCGAAATTCAATATCAAAAGCGCACTGAGGAATTGAAAACAGCCAACGATCAATTGCAGGAAGAAGTTCTCTCTCGCTGGCGCGCCGAAAAATCTCTGCGGGAAAGCCAGGAACAGCTAGAATTGTTTTTCTCTCAATCTTTAGATGGTTTTTTCTTTATGATGCTGGACGAACCAGTGCATTGGGACGATACAGTTGACAAAGAAAAAGTCTTGGATTACATATTTGCTAACGGGCGGGTAACGAAGGCAAACGATGCTTTGATAGCTCAATACGGTGGGACGAGGGAACAGTTTATTGGTCGGACACTTTACTCTTTCTTGTCTCACGACTTGACTGGTGGCAGAGAGATAATAAGGCAATTTTTTGAGGCTGGCAGAATCCACATCGAAAATGAGAATCGCACGTTTGACGGAGTTCCAGTTTGGATAGAAGGCGACTATATTTGCATTTACGATTCCCACGGCAGAATTGTGGGCTATTTTGGCGTGCAGCGCGATATTAGCGATCGCAAAAAAGCAGAAGCAACCCTCAGAGATAGCGAAGAACGCTTTCGGGCAACCGTCGAACAAGCGGCAGTCGGCATTACCCACCCTGACCAAACAGGCCGCTATTTGCGAGTCAATCAAAAATTCTGCGAGATAGTGGGATATACTGCGAGCGAACTGCTGTCGCGAACTTGGATGGACGTTACTTACCCAGAAGATATAGATTTAGATTTAGAACAAAACAATAAATTATTCGCCGGAGAAATTGACAGTTTTAAAATGGAAAAACGGTTGCTGCACAAAGATGGCAATGTAGTTTGGGTAAATATTAGTGTATCGCTCATCAAAGAACCGCTGAGCGGGGCAATTTACAATGTAGTAGTGACAGAAGATATTAGCGATCGCAAAGCAACCGAAGCAGCGCTGAAAGAAAGCGAAGAAAGGTTCCGACAGTTAGCAGAACACATTGAAAGTGTGTTTTGGATGGTAAACGTTCAACCCCAGAAAATTATTTATATCAGTCCGGCTTACGAAAAGATTTGGGGCAGAAGCTGTGCTGATTTATATGCTTACGGGCGCTTTTTTGCAGATTCGCTCCATCCAGAAGATCGCGCTCGCGTTATTGCTAATTTAACTAGACAAATTGATTCTGAAGACGAGATAGAATATCGAATTGTCAGGCCAGACGGCCAAATACACTGGATTCGAGATCGGGCTTTTCCGATTAGAAATCAATCTGGTAAAGTTTACCGGATCGTGGGCATTGCAGTAGATATTACCGCACGCAAACAGGCTGAAAAAACTATCCGTGAAAGTGAAGAACGCTTCCGCCAGTTAGCAGAAAATATCCAAGATTCCGTCTGGCTAATGTCTGCGGAATTCACCGATTTATTGTATCTGAGTCCAGCTTACGAACAAATCTGGGGGCGCAGTCGCGAAGAATTGTATGCTGATCCATTAAAAATGATGGAGTGGGTGCATCCAGAAGATAAACTCCTCTTGGAAGAGGCAATGGGGCGAGTGTTGCACGGCGAGTCCACCAATACCGAATATCGGATTTTTCTGCCAGACGGCACAATTCGCTGGGTGTGCGATCGAGCTTTTCCCATTTACGACGAATCGGGCAACATTTACCGCATCGCGGGTATTGGCGAAGATATTAGCGATCGCAAATTTACCGAGGCCCGCATCCAAGCAACACTCCGCGAAAAAGAAGTATTGCTCAAAGAAATTCACCACCGAGTCAAAAATAATATGCAGGTAATTTCCAGCCTGCTGCAACTTCAAGCTCAATATATTGAAGACGAAGCAACGCTAACTTTATTTGAAGAAAGCCAGACTCGCATCCATTCAATGGCTTTGATTCATGAGCAATTGTATCAATCCGAAAATCTCGATCAGATCGCCCTGTCCCCCTATGTCGAAAATTTGGTTGCTAATTTGTATCAATCTTTTGGTTGTGGCAACACTTCCATCCAATTTAACCTCAAAGTTGACCCCATTTATTTAAACATAGAAACAGCTATTCCGTGTGGCTTAATTATTAACGAACTGGTTTCCAACTCTTTAAAATACGCATTTGGCTCTAATTTAGATGGTGAAATTTCTATTAAATTTAATGAAACAAGTAGTCACCAATTTCATTTAACTATTCAAGATAATGGTCGCGGATTTCCGGCTAATTTTGACGTGGAAAATACTGAAACATTAGGATTGCGATTAGTGAGAATGTTGGCTTACCAATTAGAGGCGAGTATTGACATTGACAGTCAGCGTGGAACCTGCTACACTCTGATTTTCCAAGAGTTAAATTATCGGCAGCGTATTTAACGAAAAATGAACCCTATACAAATTTTGGTCGTAGAAGACGAAGTTATTGTAGCGCAAGACATAGCAGGTCGATTGAAAAAACTGGGATATTCAGTCACAGCTACAGTTTCTTCAGGAGAAGAAGCAATTCAAAAAGCGATAGAAAACCCGCCCGATTTAGTCTTGATGGATATCGTGCTTAAAGGGGACATGGACGGGGTAACAGCAGCCGATAAAATCCGAACTAATAGAAATGTACCCACAATATTTTTAACCGCTTATGCCGACGATCAAACACTGCAAAGAGCGAAACTTACAGATCCGTTCGGTTATATTATCAAACCATTTCAACAAAATGATTTGCGGGTGGCGATCGAGATTGCCCTGCACAGACACGAAATGGAAACCAAGATGCGAGAATCTCTCAAAGCCGCGGAAGCAGTCAGAGAGTCGGTGGAAGAAAAATCGTACCGCCAAAACCAGTATATTTCCATGGCGGCTCACGAATTGCGGAATCCCCTCAACGCGATTTTAATTTCTGCGGAACTTCTCGATCTCGATCGCACTCGCAGCAGTGACGAATCCCAAGTTAGAACCCTGCGGCTGGTGCACTCAGCTACCCAAAAGATGAACCAGCTAATCGACGATATGCTGTTCATGGGCAGGGCAGAATCAGGCCAACTCAAATGCAATCCATTTCCGATAAATTTAATCGAATTTTGTCAAAACTTGCTCGATCAATTGCAGTTAGGAAATGAAGCCAAGCACAAACTAACATTAATCCCGTCAGATGTTACCAGCGCAATGTTAGATCAACAATTGCTGCACGGCATTATTTCTAACTTAATCGTCAATGCCATCAAATATTCTCCCAACGGCGGGCAAGTCACCTTGGAATTGGAATGCCGTCCAGCAAGCGAAGGAGACAAAGAAGCTATTTTCGGCTTATCTCCTCAGTGTTTTTTTGCCACTTCCCAATTTACAAATATTAGCTCTCCCTTACTAATTATCCGTATCCGAGACGAAGGTATGGGCATCCCAGAAACGGAAGTAGGGAAAATATTTGAAATGTTTTACCGCTGCAAGAATACTGGAAAGATTAAAGGTAACGGTTTGGGATTAACAATTGTTAAAAAAGCGGTGGAATTGCAAGGAGGCGCGATCGCCTGCGAAAGCAAAATGGGCGTGGGTACAACCTTCACAGTCGCGCTTCCTTACGTAGCACTTTCCTGTAGGACTCAAAGAGAAAGAACTTAAATACCCCTACAAACACTAATCAAAGTGTTGCAAAATCCACTCAACCGCCACCGCTAAATTTGCTGCAATAAAATCAGGTTTAGTATGGTGCTGATACTCCCCACTCAACACGCTTTCTCCGTAACCAGTCTGCACCAAAATACCAGTACAGCCTGCATTGTGAGCCATATCAACATCAGTCGCTTTATCCCCCACCATAAAACTATTTCGCAAATCTAAATCCTGTTCCCAAGCAGCGGCTACCAACATCCCTGTATTCGGTTTTCGCCACGTTGTATACCGCGTAAATTCTGGGTTGGTTCCGCCTTCGGCTGCGCTTAAATAAGGACAGTAATAAAGAGCATCTAACTGTGCTCCTGCTTCATTTTCTAATAACTGACATAGGCGTTTGTGCAAAGCTTCTACGTGGCTAACCGGATAATAGCCTCTCGCCGGGCCCGATTGATTGGAAACCAAACAGCAAAATATTTGTTTGTCATTTAAACGGCGTACAGCTTGGGCTACTCCGGGGATTAAATGCAAATCTTCTACTTGGTGAATGTAACCCGCTTCGATATTGAGAACGCCATCTCTGTCAAGAAATACTGCTCGTTTCATTGTTGTATTGTTTTTGATATAACTCTGCGATTGAAAGAGACTGTTGGCGAATCAATAAAGGGCTTCACCTCTCACCCCTAAAAATAGTGGTTCTAGACTAAAT
>NZ_JAUBPI010000088.1:0-26397 GCF_036700645.1 Microcoleus sp. S36b_A4
AGTTCAGCCTTGTGGCTGGAAACGTTATGTACGGGCTTTCACCGTGATTCACGTTTCAACGAATCGCACTGCCTCTACCTATTTAATCAGAAAACTGTAAACTTGTCTTAAGTACAGTTCTAATTCTAAATTTATGATGTCGCGTCGCAAGTTTTTTAGCACTTTATTGGCAATTTGTCTAGTTTTTCTAAGTTTCAATTTTGCCACACCTGCATTTGCCCTCGGCGGTAAGCTTCCTCCGGTAAATCAACCAGCGCCGGAGTTTTCTTTGCCGACAAACAGCGGGGACGGACAAGTGTCCCTGTCGGATTATCGCGGTAAGTGGCTGGTAGTCTATTTTTATCCGAAAGACTTTACTTCAGGATGTACCATCGAAGCGCGGAGATTTCAGCAAGACTTGCCGAAATACTTGGCAAAGAATACTCAAATTATCGGTATTAGCGCTGATGATGTCGATTCCCATGCGGAATTTTGCGATTCGGAAGGTTTGAAGTTTCCGCTGTTAGCTGATACGGATGGTAAAGTGAGTAAAGCTTACGGTTCTTGGATGAGTTTTATCTCAGCGCGACACAGTTTTATTATTGATCCTGAAGGTATTTTGCGTGAAACCTTTGTGAAGATTAATCCGGCGATTCATTCTAAAGAAGTGTTGGCTCGCTTGGTGGAATTACAGGCTAACGGGTAATACTATTTTAGATTTTAGATTTTAGATTTGAATAATTGGGAATGATTGATGAAGCTTGTCTTTGTAGTTAAGACTACATTCCTCTGAATTTTCAGAGGATTTTAGGCTTCACTGCAACCGTTATCAGGTTGATTTGACCTCACATCTTGCACCATTCTCAATAATCCTTTTTTGGGTGGAATCTCCCAGGGCGGTTTCATTCTCTTGTAGGGGCAATCTCTCATGAAGATCCCCGATATTTGAAACATCGATTTCATCGTCCGTGGGGGGGCGGGCACTCTTGGCACCGCCCCTACAAAAGCCTGATTTTCGTGAGAATGAAACAGCCCTGTGGGATCTCCTGCCCAGCCTACAATAAAATCTACTCTCTGTGGAACGGGCAAGATGCCCGTTCTTGACAATGGTTCAACATCTAAGTTTTACGGGAAATGATGGCTGGTAACGCGACAAGCAATATTAGAGTAAATTTAAAATCTTAAATCGCCTGTCATGCCATATTCAATGAGAATTAAACTTGCTATTGGCTACAACAGATGCGGAAGAAGATTCATTGTCTGATAGATTTCTATTTCTGCTAGCCATGCGACGTTCCGGGTCAATTCCCTCGAAGGTTGGGGGCAACCAAACTCGGACTACCAACAACACTCCCAAAACCAGCAAAAATGCGCCTGTTGATAATATTTGAACCCAGGGAGTTTCCAGCACTCCCCGCACGATGACTTCTCGCAAAACAGATACTATACAGACTTCCACAGCCACACCTATCGAAACTCTTTGTTCTTGCAAGTAAATAATTAGCAGCCGAAATAATTCCACTAAAACTAATAAAAATAGAATGTCTGCCGTCACTTGCTGAAAATTCAAAGGAGGCAGCAGCGAGAAAAACATTTCTCGCAGTTCTAGCACCATGAAACAAAACAAACCAATACATAGGGAAATGACAATTAAGTCTTGGACTGTTTCCAGAGCGGTGACGATTAATTGCAGATTCAACCATTGAGGGGGGTGACTAGACGAGTTGTTTAAACGCTTTTCCATTGACAGCTCCTGCAACTTGTTTGACTTTCTTACAGCTTAATTGAACTTAGGTTAATCTTTGATAATTTACAGGTTTAATCTATTTATCAGTCTCATAAAATTTCGAGCGGTTGACAATTTCACACACACTTTTATTTGTCTCCCAGGTAGCTTGACATTTAGTAATACTTTATGCTATTTGAAACCGACAATAGGTAGCTTTGATATCTAAAAAATAGAAGTCTGAATCCTAAAATGCTGCAACTGCTATAAAATATGAAAATTGTAAAGAATTATTTACCACAGCTTGATACACTCAAGCTAGTGACGGTCGGCTTTAATCATAAAAAAGCCACCAAGTCAACCGAAAAACCCAAAGTAATCCAGAGAGGATTGAACACCATGGCATTTGAACTAGCACCATTACCCTTCGCCGCTGACGCCCTAGAACCAGCTCATATGTCGGCCAACACGTTTTCATTCCACCACGACAAGCACCACGCTGCTTACGTCACCAATCTGAATAAACTGATTGAAGGGACTGAAATGGCGAGCAAATCCCTTGAAGAAATTGTCAAGGAATCTGCTAAAGACCCATCCAAAGCAGGCATTTTTAACAATGCAGGTCAAGTTTGGAACCACAACTTTTTCTGGAATTCGCTCAAACCGGGCGGCGGTGGCACTCCGACAGGAGCTTTAGCTGACAAAATTAACACTGACTTCGGCAGCTTCGACAAATTCAAAGAAGAATTCAAGACTGCTGCGACAACTCAGTTCGGTAGTGGCTGGGCTTGGCTGGTTGTGGACAACGGCACTTTGAAAGTCACCAAAACTGCTAACGCTGACACCCCGCTTGCACACGGCCAAACTCCGTTGCTGACTTTGGATGTGTGGGAACACGCTTATTATTTGGATTTCCAAAACCGCCGTCCCGACTACATTACTAATTTCTTAGATAATTTGGCTAACTGGGAGTTTGCAGCAGCAAATTTGGCTGCGGCGGCTTAGTAGCATCTTAGTTTGAGGACTAAAGTCCTCACTACAAAACGATAAAGTTTGTAGTGAGGACTTTAGTTGTGATGAATGAGAATTATTTAACCCAACTTGCTATTAGCAAACAAAAACAGCTTTCAACATTCCTTCGCCTCGGTCTGGTTGGAGTTCAAATCCTAGTTTTTTACAGAGGCTCTGCATCTTGTAGTTGCTATTGAGAATGTAGCCAACGATCGCCTCTAATTTCTCTTCCTGACCAATTTGCAGCATCCGCCTCAATAATTCTGTTCCCAAACCGCGCTGCTGATAGCTATCGCTAACGATGAGGGCAAATTCGGCTTGGTTTGTGCCGTGGAGTTTGCTCAGACGCGCTACTCCCAAAATCCGGTGTTCTGAGGTTTCCGGGTCTTGACGATCGGCTACTAACAGCATTTCCCGATCGTAGTCAATAAAACAAATCCGGGTCAAACGTTCGTGAGCAATGCGGTGCTTTAACTTTACCATGTGAGCGTAGCGCAAATACACGCTCTCTTCGGAAAGTTCTTCGTGGAACAGCACCATCAGCGGCTCATCTTCTGGACGAATCGGACGGATCGTGATGGGACGATCGCCGTCCGTTGACCATGTTTGAACGTATTGCGTAGGATAGGGGCGAATCGCGGGTGAAATGGGGTTTTCTGTTGTTTGCAGAACAACACGGGCATCAAGAGCGATCGCACCTTCAGGAGAAACCAACAGCGGATTAATATCAATCTCGGCAATTTGAGGTTGCTCTACAATCAGTTGACTGAAACGAACTAATAACTGTTCGAGTTGTACCAGGTCAATTGCCGATCGACCGCGCACTCCTTGTAAAGCTTTATAGATGCGAGTTTGCTCCATCATCCGCCGCGCTAGGGTGGTATTTAAAGGCGGAAGTGCTAGCGATCGATCTTGAAATACTTCCACTAATTGTCCGCCGGAACCAAACAGCATCACCGGCCCAAATTGTGGGTCAATACTGCTACCCAAAATTAGTTCATAGCCTTCCAAATGCACCATCTGCTGCACGGTTACGCCAAGAAACGCTGCAGGATCTATCGCCCGTACCCGCTGGGAGATCGCCTCAAAGGCACTAATTACAGCGTTAGCATCGCCTAAATTTAGTTTTACGCCCCCCACATCGGTTTTGTGAGTAATCGTCTCAGAATGGAGTTTTAGCACCACTGGATAACCGAGGCGATCGGCAATTTCCACAGCTTCGGCAGCACTCGCTGCAATTTCTGTCGCTACGGTGGGAATGCCGTAAGCTGCCAGCAACTGTTTTGATTCGTACTCGGTTAATAAAGTGCGATTGTTTTGGCGGGCAGCAGTCAAAATCTTCGCCGCAGTCGCACACCCGGAAGTCTCGATTTCGCGATCAGCGGGGAGAGAAGGCGTTTCGTAGATAGCGCGCAGGTTGTATGTGTACCGCCACATATAGTTGAATAACCTGACGGCGGTATCGGGATAGGGGAAAGTCGGAATATTTGCCTGATTAAGAATTTGCGTTCCCGCTGACACTTCCACACCGCCCATCCAGCTTGCCAATAAGGGCTTTCCGAGTTTGCTGTAAGACTTGAGTTTTTCTGCGGTTTGCGTCGGATTCGTCATCGCTTGTGGCGTCAGGATGACCAGCAATCCGTCACTATTGGGATCGGGAGCGACAACTTCTAGAGTTTTGGCGTAAAGATCGCTACTAGCATCGCCCAAAATATCGATCGGGTTGTGATGACTCCACTGAGGTGGCAAAAACTCATCAAGCTGCTGCAGCGTCTCCGGTGCCAAATCTGCCAGCGCACCGCCGTCGCTAATTAAGGCATCAGTGGCGATCGCCCCCGGGCCTCCTGCATTGGTGACGATCGATAGGCGGTTGCCTTGCGGTCGCGGTTGCTTGGCCAGAATTTCTGCCATGTCGAACAAATCGGAAATCGTATGTACCCGCAACGCGCCACAGCGGCGGAAAGCAGCGTTAAGCACGTCATCGCTGCCGGTCAAAGCTCCCGTATGGGAAGCGGCGGCTTGGGCGGCGGCGGCGGTACGTCCTACCTTGAGAATGATGATCGGTTTGTCGATCGCCACTGGGCGGGCGGCGGACAGAAACGAACGAGCATCACCCATAGATTCCATGTACAAAACGATACTGTGAGTATGGGGATCGTCTCCGAAATACTCGATCAGATCGCCCCAACCGACATCGAGCATAGAGCCGATCGATACAAAGGCGCTAAAACCGACATTTTCCCCCAAACTCCAGTCGAGAATCGAAGTACAGAGGGCGCCGCTTTGACTGATGAAGGCGACATTACCCGGACGGGCGATCGTACCTGCAAAAGTAGCATTCAGCCCAACCACAGGATTCATCACACCGAGGCAATTTGGGCCGATAATCCGCATTCCGCCCCGACGCGCCTCGGCCATAACTTGCTGTTCTAAAGCCTCCCCAGCCGCGCCAATTTCTTTAAAGCCAGCAGAAACAATAATTGCCCCTTTCACCCCAGCAGCGATACATTCGCGGATCACTTGTGGCACCCCAGCAGCAGGCGTAGCAATCACCGCCAGATCCACTACTTCCGGGACGCTAGCAATGTCAGGATAAGACTTGAGCCCCAACACGCTGTGGCGCTGGGGATTCACCGGAAAAACTGTTCCGCCAAACGGATTCCGAATCAAGTTCCACAGGAGAGTACGTCCGACGCTTCCTTCTCTCTCTGTTGCGCCGATTACAGCCACGGAGCGAGGCCGAAAAATCCGATCGAGCGGATGACGCTGTTCTTTCCAAATATCGTGAGCCGGATCGCTCGCAGTGCTTTGATTTCTTGAATTTATCTGCATAATACCCTTGTTCAATTAATCAGCAATTAATATTGCTCTGCTTTCGATAACAATTCTCTAATCCAATCTGAACTATTTTTCTGCTATTCTTCTGCTATTTTTCTGCTTTTTCTTCCTCTTCTTCTGGTCTTCGCAGTTCGCGACCCAAACTCTCATTGCGCGTTCCCGACCGACCCGCACTTAAACAACATTTCCGTTGTCTAACTATTAGTTCGGAATCCAATTTTGTCAGAGCTTGCTCACAAATCCCAGAGGTTGTTCTGCCTACTATCTATCTTAATTCTTCCCACGGAATTAGCAAGTCAATTTTTGTAACAAATAGCGAACTGGGTATTTAAAATATTGAAATTAAATATATACTAGATGTAGTGGTCGAAGAAGAAAAGATCGATCGCTAACAAAAATTTGAGGTGAATGCAAGCTATGTTTGCAGAATGGCACGGCTTTACTGAAGGCAACTGGAAAAAGGAAGTCAACGTCAGAGACTTCATTCAAAAAAACTACACCCCCTATGAAGGGAATGCAGAATTTCTCACAGTAGCAACCGAAAAAACCCAGCAGCTTTGGCAAAAAGTTCTGGAATTAATGAAGCAAGAGCGCGAAAAAGGTGTATTGGATGTTGATACAAAAGTTCCCACATCTATCACGGCTCATGCAGCAGGATACATCGATCGCGACTTAGAACAAATAGTAGGTTTGCAAACAGATCGACCTTTGAAACGCGCGATTATGCCCTTTGGCGGAATTCGCGTGGTCAAGGCAGGTTTAGAAGCTTACGGCTATCAGCTCGATGGGCAAACGGAAGAAATATTTACGAAATATCGCAAAACTCATAACGATGGTGTATTCGATGTCTACACGCGCTCGATGCGTCTGGCGAGACGTTCTGGTATCATCACAGGTTTGCCAGATGCCTACGGACGAGGGCGGATTATCGGTGACTATCGGCGCGTTGCTTTGTACGGTGTCGATCGCCTAATTGATGATAAAAAAACACAGCAAGAATCACTCGAACTAGACGCGATGGACGAGGCGACAATTCGTTTGCGCGAAGAGTTATCCGAGCAAATTCGGGCATTGTTTGAGTTAAAAGAAATGGCGGCTAGCTACGGCTTTGATATTGGCCGTCCGGCAGCAAATGCACGAGAAGCTGTCCAGTGGGTGTATTTTGGCTACTTGGGAGCAGTGAAAGAACAAAACGGGGCAGCGATGTCTCTCGGTCGCGTATCGACGTTTTTAGACATTTATTTCGAGCGCGATTTGCAAAGTGGCGCGAGTTCCGAAGTGGAATTGCAAGAACTGATCGACCATTTTGTAATGAAACTCCGCATGGTGCGGTTTTTGCGAACTCCCGACTATAACGCTCTGTTTTCTGGCGATCCAACTTGGGTAACAGAGGCGATCGGCGGTATCAGCGATGACGGTAGAACATTGGTAACTCGTAACAGTTTCCGATTCTTACACACCCTGTCAAACCTCGGTACTGCACCCGAACCAAATCTCACAGTTTTGTGGTCGGAAAACTTGCCGGACAACTTCAAACAATTCTGTGCGAAGGTATCCAGCGAGACGAGTTCGATTCAGTACGAAAACGACGACTTGATGCGTCCTCAATACGGCGATGATTACGCGATCGCCTGTTGTGTTTCCGCGATGCGAATTGGCAAGCAAATGCAGTTTTTCGGCGCGCGAGTTAACTTAGCTAAGACTTTGCTCTATGCGATTAACGGCGGTAAAGATGAGAAGTCCGGCGACCAAATTGCGCCGCAGTTCCCAGCGATTACTACCGAATATCTCGATTATGACGAGGTAAGAGCGCGGTTCCACGACATGATGGCGTGGTTGGCAAAAACGTATATCAATACGTTGAATGTCATTCACTATATGCACGACAAATACTGCTACGAACGCCTAGAAATGGCATTGCACGATCGCGATGTTTACCGGACAATGGCCTGCGGAATTGCCGGACTGTCTGTGGTAGCGGACTCGCTCTCGGCGATTAAACACGCTAAAGTTAAAGTGCTTCGCAACGAGCAAGGTTTGGCAGTGGATTACTCGATCGAAGGAGAATATCCCAAATACGGCAATAATGACGATCGCGTAGACAGTGTGGCGATCGAACTTGTGCAAAGTTTCATGAACGAAATTCGCCAGCACAAAACCTACCGCGGCGCTGTAGCGACTCAATCGGTACTCACGATTACTTCTAACGTAGTGTACGGCAAAAAAACTGGTAGCACTCCCGACGGACGTAAAGCAGGCGAACCCTTTGCTCCCGGTGCTAACCCGATGCACGGCCGAGATTCCTGTGGGGCGATCGCATCCTTATCTTCTGTAGCAAAACTGCCTTACAGCGATTGTCAAGATGGCATATCGAATACTTTTTCGATTCTACCGCAGGCCTTGGGCAGAATGGAGAGCGATCGGACTAATAACCTAGTTAGTCTTATAGACGGTTACTTCCACGATGGCGGCCATCACATCAATGTTAACGCCCTCGATCGGCAAACATTACTAGATGCGATGGAACATCCAGAAAACTATCCCCAGCTAACAATTCGCGTCTCCGGTTATGCGGTTAATTTCATCAAACTTACCCGCGAACAGCAATTAGATGTGATTAAACGCACCTTCCACGAACGAGTCTAAATCCCAGCAGTGATTGGACTTATTGCATGAATCTTTGCTCTAAAAACCGCAGATGTAAGGCAGATTAACACAGATTAACGCAGATAATTGAGGGAATTGAGAGCTTGGGAGTGCAATAGGTTCATTGTGGGTAAGTTAGCGGTTGTCCGCCGCGAGGAATGTAGCAATCACAGTATCTATTTTTCAGCTCGTTTGACCTCAGAGACTTTCCGATCGCAGCGGATTAATTCATTATCTCGGAACATAACCAACAGCAAATTAAATGTCTGGAATTGGTCGCATTCATTCAATCGAAACATTTGGTACTGTAGACGGCCCCGGAATCCGGTTTATCGTCTTCACCCAAGGCTGTCCGTTACGCTGTCTTTACTGTCACAATCCCGACTGCCGCAATTCCCACGATGGTAAAGAAGTAACCGTCGATTATTTAATCGATCAAATTACCAAATGTAAATCCTACCTGCGGAAAGGAGGCGTTACAGTCAGCGGCGGCGAACCGTTGATGCAGCCGGATTTTGTCAGAGAAATCTTTAGTCGCTGTCATCAAATGGGATTGCATACAGCCCTTGACACATCAGGCTTCTGTGTTTTAGACGTTGCTAAACCGGTTCTGGAAATGACCGATCTGGTTTTATTGGACATCAAATCCTACATTCCCGAACTGTATTACAAAGTCACCAATGTGTCGATCGAGCCTACTTTAGCAATGGCCAAATATCTCAGCGAAATTGGCAAACCGACCTGGATTCGATTCGTTCTAGTTCCTCACCTCACAGATGCCATCGAAAACGTAGAAAAACTAGCGGATTTTATTGCCAATTTGACCAATGTGGAAAAAGTAGAAGTCTTACCATTTCATAAAATGGGAGAATACAAATGGGAACAATTAAAACTGGATTACGAACTCAAGGATACACCTGCAGCTTCACCGGAACTCGTGCAACAAACTGTTGATATTTTTCGCAGTCGCGGGGTCCATGCGATCGGAGCTAGCGGTATATAATAATTAAAGACCGCGTTCACAAATCCCCCACAATATTGAAATTATCTGCCTTGATATGCGGGTTCCCTAACAATCAAAGATTGAGGCAATAATTTTTCCAAAATAAACATCAGGAAAAACAACATGAAAGTTACCAATTTAGAGGAATTAGAAGTCCTAATTCAAAAAGTAAAAGCAGCCCAAGCTGAATTTGCCACCTACACTCAAGAACAAGTAGATCGCATATTCAAGCAAGTAGCTTTAGCCGCTAATGCCGCCCGCATTCCCTTAGCCAAGGCAGCAGTCAAAGAATCGGGAATGGGAGTGATCGAAGATAAGGCAATCAAAAATCATTTTGCCTCGGAAATGATTTACAACAAATACAAAAACGACAAGACTTGCGGTATCATCGAGTCCGATCGGCATTTTGGTTACGAACGCATTGCCGAACCCGTGGGAGTGCTGGCGGGAATCGTTCCTGTAACTAACCCGACTTCCACCACCATCTTTAAATCTTTAATCGTGCTCAAGACGAGAAATGGCATTATATTTTCTCCCCATCCCCGCGCCAAATCCTGCACGGCTGCGGCGGCAAAAATCATCCTAGATGCTGCTGTAGCGGCAGGAGCACCACCGGATATTATTGGGTGGATTGACGAGCCCACTGTGCCGCTTTCCCAAGCTTTGATGCAGCACCCCGATATCAAACTAATTTTGGCAACTGGCGGGCCGGGAATGGTAAAAGCTGCCTACTCTTCAGGGCATCCGTCCCTCGGTGTCGGTGCGGGAAATACTCCCGCCATCATCGATGAAACCGCCCACATCCAAATGGCTGTCAGCTCAATTTTGCTCAGCAAAACTTTCGACAACGGCACGATTTGTGCTTCGGAACAATCGGTGGTTGTTGTGGATGAGGTGTACGATGCCGTGCAACTGGAATTTATCAAGCGCGGTGCTTATTTCCTGAATGCTGAAGAACGGGAAAAAGTGCGGCAGGTAATCTTAATTGATGGTCGATTGAATGCCGAAATAGTCGGACAATCGGTGCAAAAAGTGGCGCAAATTGCGGGTTTTGTAGTGCCGTCAAACATCAGGGTTTTGATTGGAGAAGTTGATGCTATAGGTAAAGAAGAACCCTTTGCTTGTGAAAAACTTTCGCCGATTCTCGCAATGTACCGCGCCAAGGACTTTACTGAAGCAGTAGACAAAGCCGAAGCGCTGATAATTTTTGGCGGGCACGGACATACTTCTGTACTCTACACCGCTCCGCACAATCAGAAGCACATTCGTTATTTTGAAAGCAAACTAGAGACTTCGCGAGTGCTGATTAATACGCCTTCTTCTCAAGGTGCGATCGGCGATTTGTACAATTTCCGCCTCGATCCCTCCCTTACCCTCGGTTGCGGTAGCTGGGGCGATAATTCCATTTCTGTCAACGTGACACCCCATCACCTGCTCAATATCAAAACCGTAGCAGAACGGCGCGAGAATATGCTCTGGTTCCGCATTCCTCCCAAGATTTACTTTAAGTCTGGTTGTCTTCCTGTTGCTTTGAGGGATCTTGCAGGTAAGAAACGTGCTTTGATTGTGACCGATAAACCTTTGTTTGAATTGGGATTGATTAAGGAAGTCACAGATAGTTTGGAAGAAATCGGCATCGATCACTACACATTTTACGATGTGGAACCCGATCCTTCGCTGGCTACTGTTCGCAAAGGTTTAGAAATCTGCAATAGTTTCCATCCAGATGTGATTATTGCTTTTGGTGGTGGCTCGCCGATGGATGCTGCTAAAGTAATGTGGCTGATGTACGAGCATCCAGAAATTGAGTTTGAAGGATTGGCGATGCGGTTTATGGATATTCGCAAGCGGGTATACGAACTGCCGCCTTTGGGTTCAAAGGCAATTATGGTGGCAATTCCAACTACTTCGGGAACGGGTTCGGAAGTCACGCCTTTTGCGGTTGTTACGGATGAACGATCGGGGATTAAGTATCCGCTTGCAGATTATGCTTTGACTCCGAGTATGGCGATCGTCGATCCAGAGCTTACGCTGAATATGCCACGGAAACTGACTGCTTACGGTGGCATTGATGCGCTAACTCACGCTTTAGAAGCTTATGTTTCTGTGTTGGCTTCTGAGTATACAAATGGTTTGGCTTTAGAAGCGATTCGTTTGCTGTTTAAATACCTGCCCAGCGCTTACAAAAATGGTGCTAATGATCCGAAAGCGCGGGAGAAAGTACATTATGCTGCTACGATCGCCGGGATGGCATTTGCTAACTCTTTTCTGGGGGTTTGTCACTCAATGGCTCACCAATTAGGTGCAACTTGCCATGTCCCTCACGGTTTAGCGAATGCGCTGATGATTTCCCATGTAATTCGCTACAATGCAACGGATGTTCCGTTCAAACAAGCGATTTTTTCTCAAAACAAGTATCCTAACAGCAAGTGGCGTTATGCTCGAATTGCGGACTATCTGAATTTGGGCGGCGATACAGAAGATGAAAAAGTTGAGAAGTTGATCGCAGCGGTGGAAGATCTGAAGCGTCAGGTAGATATTCCTAGCACGATTCAGGAGGCGATCGCCAGTCAGGGAATGAGTGATGATTTCTTTTTTGCTCGCGTTGAGGAAATGGCAGATCGAGCTTTTGACGATCAGTGTACCGGAGCTAACCCCCGCTATCCGCTGATTGAAGATTTAAAGCAACTTCTGGTGCAAGCGTATTCTGACGCTGACACTTCTGAACTCAATCGAGAGTTAACTTTAGTGTAATCGGCGCGGTGCAATAGATTTCTCCCGAAAAGCCTGTCAATGGGGGGCAGGGTGTCTAACCCCTAATCCCCACAAGACTTTCTGGAGAAATCTAACGCAGGGTTCGGTGGTGAAAATAAACCCCGAAGCAGATCAAAATACCAAGTAGGAATTGAAAAAATCTGAAATTATGTTATGATTTTAGAGGTAACTATTTTACGAATTTTGTAGTTTCAGTGGCTGTTCGCGCGATGACCTCTTCACCAACCATAGCACCCGTTCGATCGAGTCAAGTTACCCGCAAACCTTATCCCAACTATCGGGTAATAGTCCTCAACGACGATTTCAACACTTTCCAGCACGTTGTGGAATGTTTGACGAAATACATTCCAGGCATGACGAGCGATCAAGCTTGGAAACTCGCCAACCAAATCCACCACGAAGGCCAAGCCACCGTCTGGGTTGGCCCGCAAGAGCAAGCAGAACTTTATCATATGCAATTGAGCCGTGCAGGACTGACAATGGCTCCGCTAGAGTCTACTTGATAAGTGTCTAGATGGCCGAAAGTTCGATCGATTTTCGGTAATTCATCTGAAATTGAACGGAGATTGGGATTTAAGAGGCGATCGTAATTTTGCCAATCATCCCCGCTTCCGTATGTCCGGCTACCGTACAGCGCAGGTTGTAGGTTCCCGATTTCACGGGCACAAACACCCATTCTGCCATAGCGCCCGGTTTAAGTTCCAATTCGTGAATCGCTCCTTTAATTTCCACCTTACCCGCTTCAACTTTTTGAGTCCAACTCGCATCAGCAAAGTTTTTAGCAGTAAAATAATGTTTCTGCGAACTGGGATTTTTCAGCACTAATTTATAGCGCTTGCCCGATTCAAATTCTAGCAGATTGGGAAAAAACTTAAGTTCCCCAGCTTCGTTACCCAAACTAACAGTAATTTCGGTGACAGGTTGGCGCGACAAATCACCTGCAGCACTAGCAATTGCTGCCGGCCTCAAAATTGTACTCAAACATAAAATTAGTCCCAAAATAACTTTGAAAGTTTTTTGTAACCGCTGGCTGCGGTAGAATTTGCCTAATTGCCAACCGAGTAAATTGATCATGGCTGTTAAGACTACTGTTAACTATTAACTGACTAAGGACTAATAAGGACTGACTACGGACTAATGACTACGGACTAATGACTACTGACTACTGACTACTGATTTAATTCGATCGCCAAACTTCATCCCAAGGCCCGCCTCCAACTTCCAAACCCGATAAATAACTTTGAGCCTCTAAGATAATTCTAGAACGCTGCTTGCCATTTTTTTCCACATTTCCCCCCAACAACTCTCGCAATTGCAAGCGCAATTCGCCGTGCGTCGTATCCCGGCAGCAAAAAGCCATACCTTTTTCTGTAGGAGTTCGCACATAAGTACCAGGACTGGTTGTAGTGCCAATTAACTCAACTTCAAACTGACTATTTCTAGCCTGCATTGTCCAGCTTCCCCAAGGTTCAATATTCCAACTAACTTCCGAATTCCAAGGCACAAATTCGTAAAACTTGCCTCGGTAATGCAGACAAATCATTGCTACCGATTCCATCCACCACAGCACGCCCCGCTTGCCGCCACCAGCGGTTAAAGCTAAATCCTTTTCGCCTTGAAAACAATTGCAATTAATCCAAAACCACTTTTGCGGAAAAGCACCGCCCCAGTTTTTTTCGCTGTAAGCGGGAGCATCTTTAAATTCGTAGCGTTCGCCATTCCAATCAATCCAGCCCGTGGCTAAACCGTGAGCCATTAAAATTTGCCAGCCCGGCTCAAATACGGGGAGAAAAGATAGCATTCCCGCCGTAGATTTCTGGAGTTCCTGAGAGTTGCCCCAGCCATAAATAGGTTGGATTTCATACTGCCAAAAACAGTGGCTGCCACTTCCCGGATCGTGCAGATAACCTTGATTCAAACGAGCAGTAGCTTGATAGCCTTCTTCGACGCGGCTGTCGAATACTTGCGGCTCTAAATATTGGGGTTTAATTTGTAAATCTGTTTTGCCCCAATGTCCGAAACCTAAGCTTTCTCGATCCGCCCAAAACTTATTTACATTGGGAAAAGTGCGACACAAATAGCTATCTTTCGGGCCGAGAATCTGAGCTGCACCGCCACTGTAAGGTTGACCGCCTCTGGGATCTTCGATGGAATACATGAATGCAAAGGATTGTCCGTGAATCGGTAATGTTATTCTGTAGTACCAGCCTTCAAAAAAGCGGCGGGAACTGCCGTCCCAGTGGTAGCCACTGTGGGGAGTTTCAATAGTTTTGAGTTTTGAGAGTGAATTTGACATAGAATTACCAATAGGAGAAAGAAGAGTCATTAGTCATTAGTCAGTAGTCATTAGTCATTAGTCATTAGTTAACGGTTAACAGTTAACAGTCAACGGTTAACAATGCCCAATACCCAATGCCCAATTCCTAATGGCTAATGACTAATGACTAATATGATAGGTTATTAATTATGTCTTTAGCACTTTGGCGATCGCCCTTAGCTCGCGCGCTCCACCGCAATCGCAGTCTTGCTTTTTCCCGCTACTTGCAACTAGCAACGGTTCGGGCTACCGGGCGACCGGCTAACCGCACTGTGGTGTTTCGAGGCTTTTTAGCAGATACTAATCACTTAAAGTTTATTACAGATATTCGCAGTCAAAAGGCAGAGGAAATTAACCTCTATCCTTGGGGGGAAATTTGCTGGTATTTCCCGAAAACTCGTGAACAATTTCGGATTGCTGGAAAGCTCGTTTTGGTAGGGGCAGATTATCCAGAGGCAGAGTTGTTCTCATTGCGGTGCACAACTTGGCAGGAGCTTTCTGAGGCGGCTAGAGCGCAGTTTGCTTGGCCGCAGCCGGGGGATGACAAAGCCGAGGCTAGTGCTTTTGATTCTGCTTCCCCAAATGCGATCGAGCCGCTGCCTAATTTTTGCTTGCTGTTGTTGGAACCGGAAACGGTGGATTTGTTAGAGTTGCGGGGGGAACCGCAAAACCGATCGCTTTATCGGCGCGACGGGGAGGGAAATTGGTCTGTGCGATCTGTTAATCCTTGAAAAAGAAGTCATTAGTCAGTAGTCATTAGTTATTGGTTATTAGTTATTAGTTATTAGTTATTAGTTATTGGTTATTGGTTATTTGTTGTCAGTTCCAATGCCCAATGCCCAATGCCCCATGCCTAATGCCCAATGCCCAATGCCCAATGCCCAATTCAAATTTTAGATGCCGGTGCCGTCAAAAAACTCTTGAATTGCTTTATCTTTTAACTGACAAGTGGTAGCAACAGCTAATTGGGTTTTTTCAGCTACAGCTACATTGCTGGTTTGATTTAAAGTTGGGAATCCTGAAGGCGAATTGGGAACAGAATTTAAGGAGACAGATGCTTGAGGAAGCAAACTTTTTACTTGCTGTTCGAGGGATTCGATACGATCGAGCAAAGAGCGAATTACCACAGCTTCCGAATCCGGCAAACTGCCGTGTTCTAGGGGATTGACGCGCACTCCCGATCGATAGACGATGCGGCCGGGAATCCCTACCACTGTGCAGTCAGATGGTACGTCGCGGAGTACGACGGAACCGGCGCCGATGCGGACGTTATTGCCAATTTGCAGATTGCCGAGTACCTTGGCGCCGGCACCGACAACTACGTTTTCGCCGACGGTAGGGTGACGCTTGCCGCTTTGTTTGCCAGTACCGCCAAGGGTGACACCTTGGTAAATTAGGGCAAAATCGCCGATAATCGCTGTTTCGCCGATCACAACCCCCATACCGTGGTCGATGAATACGCTTTTGCCGATGGTTGCCCCTGGGTGGATTTCAATTCCGGTCAAAAAACGAGCAATGTGGGAAATCAAGCGGGGGATGAAGGGAAGTCCCAACACATAAAGCCAGTGTGCGAGGCGGTGCAGCACTAGGGCCTGAAGACCGGGGTAGCAAAACAAAACTTCCAGCCAGTTGCGAGCGGCAGGGTCGCGATCGAAAATTATACTGAAGTCAGCTCTAAGAGTCTTTAGCACTTTCGGAGTTACCTATTTTGGTTAAACACGCCACTTTCGATTTTACATTTTACTGGATGGCGGAAGTGAGCGGTCGATCGGGAGATTGGGTAGTGGGAGATTAAGAGAGTGGGAGATTGGGGAAATTGGGGCATGGGGAATTGGGAATTGGGCATGGGGCATTGGGAATTGGGCATGGGGCATGGGGCATGGGGCATTGGAACTGACAACAAATAACCAATAACCAATAACAAATAACAAATAACCAATAACTACTGACTACTGACTACTGACTACTGACTACTGACTACTGACTACTGACTATTCCTGTACTGAGATTGTATAGTTAGACTTGACTCCGGGTTCGACAGTACCTACCCAAATCCTGTAAGAGCCTGCTTGCCAGTCAGAATCAAGTATGCCAGCATCTTTATTCTGACCTATATCGTCTCCGCAGCGCACCGCATTACCGGGGCCTTGTACGAGTAAGGTTGTGTCCTTGCCTCCGCTGTTGACTTGGAGCGTGAGTTTTGAAAATTTTTGCTGCAAGACTATGATGTGGTCGGGAGTTGGGGTGGCAAAACCCAAACATTTGTTTTTGTGGCGATCGGCGTTGGCTATGACAGATAGAGAGTACGATCCGCCTGTAGAACCTCTCAAAACTGCTGTTGGGGCTGCAAAACCTCGCGATAAAGTTAAAGTGCCGAAATTGGCTGTTTCTGCTAAAACTGGTAGGGCGGCGATCGCGGCGATCGCAGCCAAGAGCGCACCGTTTTTGAAATTGGCTCGCTGATTAAACAACATGGTAATACTCCTCGGTCACAACTTAAAATCACAACTCAGAATTTACCCATCGCAGCCCCTTGAATACAAACTATGGAGGAAGAATAATTTTTAAATTAGTTCAAAACCTCCTGGCTTCTCTTCCTTATGTCTATCAGGACAATCCGTGTACGATCGCGCTCGGTTGTGCCAGTCGGATTTCTGCCACAGGCGATCGACTCATATCCGAAATTGTACGGTGTCAAGATGATAAATTTGATACTCCTAGCATTCCTGTTGGCGATCGGTTCCCTATTGACACAGGCCTTGGTATTGTTACCTATAGGTCTATCTGGCTGGCTCCACCTCCCTAATTGGCTGAGCCTGACCTTGATTTTTCTGGGTATTTCTTGGTGCTTGGGGGATTAGTGAGCAGTCATGAGTTAATTAGTGATTAGTCAAAAGTTAACGCTTAATCATTCCGTTTCCCCCAACGGGCAAGGCACGATCGTCCCCGGTTTGATGATGTATACTTCAAAATTGACAATTCAAGAATCTAAAATCTAGGATTTGACATCTACCTATAGAATGATGCAACGACAAGTTTATTCGATCTCAGCATTTCACTCTTCTGACAAAACCCTGGCGGAAACTCCTAAGAAACAGGAGCGTCCGATACACCGGGCGATCGTGTTAATGCTGGTGGCGACCGGTTTGCTGGGCCTGCACGCTAGTCGGCTGGTGGAATTGCAACTGATACAAGGGAAGCAAAACCGGGAAAGAGCCGAAAACAATCGCGTTCGCCTAGTTCCCATGCCGGCGAATCGCGGACACATTATCGATCGCCAAGGCAAGTTACTAGCGGCAAACAATTTAGCTCGATCGGTATACTTGTGGCCGAAAGAACAAACGTCGGAAGAGTGGAAAGCGACAGCAGAAAAGTTGAGTCCGTTGGTTAAAATCCCGGCACAAGAAATTTTAAAAAAATTAAAAGAGGTCGATCCTCAATCCTACAGACCGGTGCGGCTCAAGCAAGCAATGCCGCCAGAGGTGTTTGTGCCACTAGCAGAAGAGGTGGGACAAATGCGGGGAGTGGAAGTGCGGCCAGAAGCGAACCGCTACTATCCCGAAGGCAGTTTGGCCGCTCACGTGATCGGATATATTGGCGAAGCTACCGCAGCAGACTTAGAAGATCATCCCGAATATCCGATGGGGATGATTGTCGGTCAAATGGGCATAGAAGCGAGCTCAAACCAGAAGATTGCCGGAGTTTGGGGCGATCGGCTGATCGAGGTAAATGCCCAAAATCAAGAATTGCGACTGATGGGAGATACACCGCCCAAACCCGGTGAGGCGGTGCAGCTAACCATAGACTTGTCTATGCAAAAAGCAGCCGAAAAAGCCTTGGGGCAGCGCCGGGGAGCAGTAGTGGCGCTGGATGTCAAAACCGGGGCGGTATTAGTTATGGCCAGCCACCCGACTTTTGATCCCAATCTGTTTACGCGAAAAATCACTAAGGATGAGTGGAAAACTCTTCAAGACCCCGAAAATCCATTTTTGAATCGGGCCATGCAAGGCTATCCCCCCGGCAGCACCTTTAAAATTGTGACTTCCGTCGCGGGCATGGAGTCGGGCAAATTTTCGCCGGACTCAATTCTCGGTACTTCTTCTTACATTACTGTGGGGGGAATTGATTTTAACGAACACAGCGGCGGTTACGGCGACATCGGCTTTCGGGATGCTTTGGCTTTCAGCAGCAATACATTTTTTTATCAAGTGGGGATTAGTACGGGGCCGGAGCAAATTTCTAAGTGGGGACACCGCCTGGGAATTGGCAAGGATACGGATTTGAATCTTTTGGGGCTAGGTGGCGGCGATTACGGTCAAATCCCGACGCCGGAGGAGAAGGAAAAACTTTATAAAGAACCTTGGTATGCGGGTGATACGGTAACGATGTCGATCGGTCAGGGGTTGGTGTTGATGACTCCTTTGGAGGGGGCGGTGATGGTGAGTTCGATCGCTAATGGCGGTTATCGGGTGAAGCCTCATCTGTTAACTTCTATGACCGGCACAGCGGAGACTAAACGGGTACATACGGGGATGAAACCTTCAACCATTCAGGTGGTGAAGGAAGGACTGATCGCGGTAGTTGCCCAGGGTACGGGACAGGGGATGAATGACGGTACGATTCCACTGACGGCGGGCAAAACAGGGACTTCGGAGGTCATTGGACAGGAGGATCACTCTTTGTATGTCGCCTTCGGGCCCGCTGACAAGCCGGAAATTGCGATCGCCGTGATTGTGGAAAATGGCGGTTATGGTTCTGTTGCCGCGGCCCCGATCGCCAAAGAGGTGTTTCAAGCTTATTTTGGGCAACAGAAAAAGGGGAAGCAGTCAGTAGTTATTAGTCCTTAGTTATTGGGAATGGGGAATGGGGCATAGGGAATTGGGCATAGTTTCTTCCTTCTTCCTTCTTCCTTCTTCCTTCTTCCTTCTTCCTTCTTCCTTCTTCCTTCTAACTACTGACTACTGACTAATGACTACTGACTACTGACTAATGACTACTGACTAATTCAGCCGCATAAATATAGTAGCTTTGCGAATTCCTGTTATTTCTCCCGTACTGGTGACAGTAAGCGATCGCAAGTGATCGAACAATGGTCTTGCCGAAAGTTCAATTAACCTCAACAGCGGGATTTGTTTTTCCCAAATTGGCCTGCTGGAGGGCCAGTCTAAATAAAAATAGCCGTCGTTAGATGGCGGTAGCGGTTCAATGCTGGTTTGAAAATCTTGATTGGCAAATAAAGAGCCTGTTTCAGCGGCTTCTAGTGCTGCGTCCATTGCTTCTACTGAAGTGGTGAAAATTTCGTATTTGCCGACGCTGGCTCGTACTCCTTTTGCCTCGGTTTCGATCGCACTTTTTCTATTATTTTCTTCTCCATAATTTGGGTTTGTTGTCAACTGCGTCCAAGCGGTAATTTTCTGATTTCTGAGAGTGAAGCTGCCGATGCTGTATTCTTTGCTGCGGGCAATTTCATCGAGTTTATCGATCGCCTTTTGGGAATCAGGAGATTTTTCGGCGGCAAAAATCCAGTCAGCACTATTTGAGGAATTCGGAAGCACTGCTAGAGCGTATTCTCCTTGTACCCAGTTAAATATATCCTGTGGCAGGTTGACGCCCCAAACTTGCTGAATATCTGCCAGGGTGCGATCGACTAAATTTGAGACTTCTGCATTAGTGGAAACCGCCGATGACAAATCAGCCCAAAAATTCCTTAAATCGGTGCTGGCGATCGCGAAAGGACTGGCTGAAGGAATGTATTGCAAGGCTTGCACAGGTTCGGAGAGTGTTGGAGAAGCTGTGTTTTCTCGCGATGTCACTAAAGCAGTTTGAGCCAGCAATCCCCGTCGGTTGACTCCGACAGCAACTGCGAGAGAATTAAAAGAAACTTGGAGATTTTGCTCGGTTGCTGATTGCGGGAGATTGACAAATGCTAAAGCGATTCTGCCTTGATTTAGCTGCTGCAAAGCTTTCTGATATTCGGGGGTATTGTTGAGAGTTAGGTTGGCTGATTCAACGTTATTAATTGCATCTCGAATCACATTTGGGCTATTGGCAAATAAAACAAAATTTTGGTTATTCCCAGAATTTAAATGTCCGTTGATGGCTGCTGTTGCGAAGCTGGATGGCAACTTGGAAGTCGGCACAGAAAACTGGTTAAAAGGCGAAAGTGAAGCAGATTTTTTCTTGGTTATGGGTGCTTGTTTATAATTAATTTTCACGCCTTTATATATTTCCGACTGCACTGTTTTATCGGCACGAGATTGTTGGCGCCAGTAGGAGTCGAGAAATTTTTGGCTGCGATCGACCTTTTGGGAGGAAACCGCCAGCAAAAACCCGGCTTGTTGGCCGTTGCTGCTGTCGCCATCGAAATCTGGCGTTGTAACGGCGAGGGTTATTTCGTCACCTATCCAAGGTTGGATATCTCGACTGTAATCGAGGCCTGTATTGCCGAGGAGACTTTTTTTGATTTGCTCAAATTCTGCGTGCGATCGACTTCTTTCTTCGGGAGTGGCAAAAACTTGTCGCAATGCTTCGATGCGATCGGGATTTACCAACATTGAAGCTAACAAAGGTGCTTGTTTCGAGACAAACACAGCCGCAGCCGGAGTAGTTGTCGGCCCGCCAGCGAGCAAATTCAGGGGAGTTTGAGTTGTCAGCCAGTAAAAACCACCGGCACTCAAGCCTAAAAGTGCCAAGACGCCAGCAATGAGGAAAGAAAAGAACGATCGCAATTTCATCGGCAAATGACAAATTACCACAGTCTCTGATTATACACCCAGAACCCCGACTTGTTTCAAAAGCAGAGGTGCTCGCCACATTGTTAGTTTTTAAGTCGATCGAACTGGCAATCTAGCTATCAGATTTTCCAGGGATAATTGAGGCAATTCTGACAGCAGTAATGATAAATTTTCTGGGGATAAGCCGAGCAAATTGGGGATGAGATTAACCGGGCGTTCTTCTTGTCCTGATTGGCTGAAGCGGTTGTTCAAAACACTTTCCGCTAGCAAATTTTGGACTTGTTGGCGATCGGTTTGGGCGATCGGCAGCATAGATAATTGGACTAACAACATAGTAAACTCGGCAGTAGGTAGAGCCGATACCGGGCGCAAAAAGGTGACAGTTAGCGGGTCTAACTCCCCAAATCTTACCTGCAAGAAACTCTCTAAAATTAACCGCTGTCCTTGTTCTCTTCCTTGCTCAAGACCTTGTTCTCTTCCTTGCTCAAGACCTTGTTCTCTTCCTTGCTCAAGACCTTTTACAATACCTTGTACAAGACCTTGTTCTCGTGCTTCTTGTAACTTTTGTTGAAAAAGGGGTACGATCGCCATAACTAACTCCTGATCTTCATCATCCATTGTGGGATTAGTTGGTGTATTCGCTTGCAAATTTTCCTGCAAGATGTAAAGTAATTGTAGCGCATTAGCTCGAATTGAAGCATCAATGGGAAATGCAGTTAATTCCGCGATCGCCCCTTGCTGCACCCTGCCCCTACCCCACATCCGCAACCATATAGTCTCTGGAGTCCTCGGTAGCTGGTGAATAGCGATTAACCCAACTCTCCAAACCTCCGATAAAAAATAAATTCCCCTCCCCCAGCCCTCAGACTCTTCGGAAGTCCGAAAACCAAAACTATTTAATAAAGCTTCCGAAGCAGTGGGAGTGAGAATCCACAACATCGGTAATTGTCTTTCCTCAAAACGTTGATTTTCTCGATTAGCCCGCCGCCCCAGTTCTGCCCTACTATTTAATAACTTAACGACACAGCTAAAAATTCCCTCAGCAGTCACAGGATTGCGAAACGGTTCAATTATCGCCGCCGTTGCAGCCATTTTACCTAACAAACCCAAACTTTGGACATATTCGCCATCAAAAGAATTTGGTTGAAACCAAACATCAATTTCTCTAACTTCAGCAGTGACATTTTTGCTCGTTTCTACTTCTCCAAGAGGCGACAATAACTCTTGCAGGTATTCTTTTGCAAACTGATCGTGGGGAAACTTAGTCATCCGATTTTAGATTTTAGATTTTAGATTTTAGATTTTAGAAGCAGGTTGTCTACCATCGCACTCCTCGCGCGTCGGAAAAATCTGCATCTAGAACCGCCCCCGGATCGAATACAGCATCAGTCAAATCAGCCTTTCTAAATGACGTTATTGACAATTTTTCTATTTGTTCAACAGCGATAAAAAAGCCGATCGCAGTTAACCCAAGAATTACCCCAGAAACCAAAAATAAGACAATTCCCCTGATAGTATCTCCGCCCAAAAATGTCACAATACCGCTAGCGCCGATCGCAGCAGCAGCCCCAGCCACAGCCCCAGCCACAATTCCAGCCTCGCACCGAGTCGCAGCAATCGCCGTAGCAGCCGTTCCAGCCACCGCCACAGCCCCCGCATCCGCCCCGGCTATCAGTCCAATCAAAGCCCCAGCCGTCGTCACTGTCACCGCTGTCACCCCAGCCCTAGCAATCAAATTTCTCACCCGCCTGCGGCTTTGTCCGGTTCTGACACCCTGAAAATTTGCCCCCCTCAAAATCGCCCCGGTGAAATTGCAGCCTCGAATGTCGCAACCGCTGAAATTCGCCCCAGATAAGTCAAGCCCTTTAAAAGAACGGTTCCGCAAGTTTTGGTTAGCAAAATTGAGATTTTGAGGTAAAGTCATTCGATTTTAGATTTTAGATTTTAGATTTTAGATTTTAGATTCACAACCCAAATACCTAGGATTTTAGATTTTAGATTATAGATTGTAGATTAACCAACCAAAGGGCATTTAGAATAAAGCCTGTGGTTTATAACGAGTTTCCATGTCTCCCATCTCCGAATCCCCATTTTCGCCCGAACAAATTGCCGCTGAAAGACTCACACCTGAAGAATATGAAGAAATTGTTCAGCGTCTAGGTCGCCATCCTAATAAAGCTGAATTGGGAATGTTCGGCGTCATGTGGAGCGAACACTGCTGTTACAAAAATTCGCGGCCACTATTAAAACAGTTTCCCACAGAGGGCGATCGAATTCTCGTTGGGCCCGGAGAAAATGCCGGCGTCGTAGACTTGGGAGACGGCTTGCAACTCGCTTTCAAAATTGAATCCCACAACCACCCGTCAGCAGTCGAACCTTTCCAAGGTGCAGCAACCGGTGTCGGGGGGATTCTCCGCGATATCTTTACAATGGGTGCTCGCCCGATCGCACTTTTAAATTCCCTGCGTTTTGGTAACTTAGACGATGCCAAAACTCAGAGATTGTTCAAAGGCGTAGTATCGGGAATTTCCCATTATGGAAATTGCATCGGAGTACCCACAGTTGGAGGCGAAGTTTATTTCGATCCGGCTTATTCTGGCAACCCATTAGTTAACGTCATGGCCTTGGGTTTAATGGAAACTCAAGAAATCGTCAAATCCGGGGCATCCGGCATCGGAAATCCAGTGCTTTACGTCGGTTCAACTACCGGGCGCGATGGCATGGGAGGAGCAAGTTTTGCCAGTGCCGAATTGACTGACAAATCAATGGACGATCGCCCCGCAGTCCAAGTAGGAGATCCATTTTTAGAAAAATCCTTAATTGAAGCTTGTTTAGAAGCATTCAAAACCGGTGCAGTCGTCGCTGCCCAAGATATGGGTGCAGCGGGAATCACCTGTTCGACATCAGAAATGGCAGCCAAAGGCGGCGTCGGCATTGAATTCGATTTAGACAAAGTTCCCGTTCGAGAAAGCGGTATGGTTCCCTACGAATACCTGCTTTCGGAATCCCAAGAACGGATGTTGTTTGTTGCCCAAAAAGGACGGGAACAGGAATTAATCGATATTTTCCACAGATGGGGATTGCACGCGGTAGTAGCGGGGACAGTCATCGAAGAGCCGATCGTCCGAATTCTCTTTAAAGGCGAAATCGCTGCCGAAATTACCGCAACTGCTTTGGCAGATAACACGCCAATTTATCACCGAGAATTGTTGACAGAACCGCCAGAATATGCTAAAAAAGCATGGGAATGGACGGCGGCTTCGCTGCCACAATCCACAGTTAAAGGTATCGAAATTAACGGTGATTTTCAAACTTGGAACCAGATTTTGCTGACACTTTTAGATACTCCCACCATCGCTTCTAAACGCTGGGTTTATCGCCAATACGACCATCAAGTGCAAAACAATACTGTTATTTTACCTGGTGGTGCAGATGCTGCGGTTGTCAGATTGCGTCCGCTAGAACCCTGCCACTCTTCCCTTGCTAACGGGTTAGAAGTACACCCCCTTGCTAAGGGGGATCTACTGAGAGAAAATGCTGTTTCTCTAGCTTCCGAAAGCAAACAGGAAGAAGAGGTAATTCCTCTATTTACAAAGGCACAAGGTAGGGAAACTCCAAAAGTTTCTCCCCCCCTTAGCAAGAAGGAAGCGCCCTTGGGGATGATTCCTGGAGTTGCTGCAACGGTTGATTGCAATTCTCGTTATGTTTATCTCGATCCTTATGAAGGTGCAAAAGCAGTCGTAGCGGAAGCAGCTAGAAACTTAAGTTGTGTGGGCGCTGAACCTCTGGCAGTTACTGATAATTTGAATTTTGGCAGTCCCGAAAAGCCGATCGGATATTGGCAGTTAGCGTCAGCTTGTCGCGGGATTGCTGATGCTTGTCGGGAGTTGGGAACGCCTGTTACTGGTGGCAATGTTTCTCTTTACAATGAAACGGTTGATGCTGAGGGAAATCCTCAACCAATTTATCCGACTCCGGTAATCGGAATGGTGGGGTTAATTCCCGATTTAAAGAAGATTTCTGGCCAAGCTTGGCTAAAGAAAGGTGATTTAATTTATGTGCTGGGAATTGGTGAATCATCCCAAAACCCAGAACTTCCATCGGAAAGCTCAAAAATCGAAACTTCTCCTACTTTGGGTGGTTCGGAATATTTAGCGGCAATTCACGGGATTGTAGCTGGGAAACCGCCAAGGATAGATTTTGAGTTAGAAAGAAAAGTGCAATCGGTTTGTCGCGATGGAATTCGGCAAGGTTGGGTATGTTCTGCCCATGATTGTGCGGAAGGTGGAATTGCGATCGCCCTCGCGGAATGCTGTATCTCTGCTAAAATGGGTGCAGAAATTCATCTCAGTTTTAATTCGGAAAAGGTCGGCCGCTGGGATGAAATTTTGTTTGGTGAAATGGGCAACTGCATTGTAGTTTCAGTCGCACCGAAAAATCAAGAAATTTGGGAAGCTTACCTGCAAGAACATTTGACAAAAATGTGGCAAAAAATTGGTGTAGTTTGCTGTGCTGAATCACCTTTGCGGGTTGTGACTGCTGACAATCAAGTGTTAATTGAGGTTGCGATGGGTGAGATGGGCGATCGGTTCTATAATGCGATCGAGCGTCGGATTGCATCTGTTTGACAACGTGAAGTTTCGATCCCCCTAAATCCCCCTTAAGAAGGGGGACTTTGAGTGTTCTTGTCCCCCCCTTCTTAAGGGGGGCTAGGGGGGATCTCCGGGTTTAAAACACGCGCAATAACCCCAACTTCTTACAAAATTCACGATTCTTAGAAAAACCTATAACAGAAGTCGGGGTTCTTAGACACTATATAATATAAACAATATCATTCCTAAAATAAATGATTTGCTGTATCAATCCCAACTGCGAAAAGCCTGAAAACCCGGACGGGCAAACATATTGCATGACTTGTGGCGTCAAACTCGTGCCAATCCTGCGAGGGCGTTACCGCCCCATCGGATTCCTCGCTCAAGGTGGCTTCGGCAGAACTTATTTAGCAGAAGATATTGATCGACTAAATCAACGCTGTGTCGTTAAACAACTAGCACCAAATGCCCAGGGAACTTGGGCGATGAACAAAGCGGTAGAATTATTTCAGCAAGAAGCCAGACAACTGCAACAGCTAGGACAACATCCCCACATTCCATCCCTAGATGCCTATTTTGAACAAGACAACTATTTGTATCTCGTACAACAGTTTGTCGATGGCGATAATTTATTAAAGCTTTTGCAAAATGGGGGAATCTGGCAAGAAAAGCAAGTTAAGCAACTATTACTCGAACTCCTAAGCTGTTCGACATCTAAACTGCATTAACTCGCGTTACCTTTGTTTTTGATCTTTCGGTTCCATTTCATAATTAAT